>JAZUFJ010000371.1:0-2858 GCA_045640645.1 Lachnospiraceae bacterium | reverse complement strand
TAAAAATAGGGTTTTGTTGACGTGGAAACTTAAGTATTTTCACAAAAAAATGGACAAATGAGACCTAAATTAACAAATTTACATAAAAATGTAAGCATGTAAGAAAGTGCTTACATTTTTTATTTTTATAACAATTTATATAAAAAAAGATAAATAAACCCTTGATATTGTGCAACTTGTATGATAATATCTCTTCAACGGGATTGAAGTTAGACAAGTTGAAAAGCACTAATTTTTGAAAGCGCTTACACGAAAGTCCGAAAACACAGTTCCAAAGTAATCATTTATTTATATTTTTAGGGAGGAAACTCAAACATGAAAAAGAAACTTTTATCAGTTCTTTTGTGCGCATCAGTTGTTCTTTCTATGACTGCTTGCGGCAGCCTTAAGGCACCAGAAGCTCCTGCAGCACCTGCAGCAGCTGAAGAAACAAAAGAAGAAGCAGCACCTGCAGAAGAAGCAGCTCCAGCAGAAGAAGCAGCTCCAGCAGAAGAAGCTAGCGCAAAGGTTGGTCCTGACGTAACACTTGTTTACGCAGAGGTTAACCCAGAAGATACTATCGTTGGTATGACAGACGTTAAGTTCAAAGAAACAGTTGAAGAATTATCAGGTGGAGCAATCACAATCGACCTTCAGGCTGGTGGTGTTCTTGGTTCAGAGAACGACGTACTTGACTCTATGCTTGGTGGAGCTGGCACAATTGATATGTCTCGTATCTCAGCTTTCGCTCTTACAAGCTACGGCGGAGAGAAGTCAAAGCTTCTTTCACTTCCTTACACATTCGTAAACAGAGAGCATTTCTGGAACTTCGCTACAAGCGATCTTGCACAGGAATTCTTGATGGAGCCACAGGCTAATGGAACACCTCTTCGTGGTCTGTTCTATGGTGAAGAAGGTTTCCGTCATTTCTTCGCAGCTAAGGAAGTTAATGATATGGAAGATCTTGCTGGTATGAAGATCCGTGTTTCTAACGACCCTGTTATGAACGGTATGGTTGAGGGTCTTGGAGCATCACCTACAGTAGTTGCTTTCGGTGACCTTTATTCAGCACTTCAGACTGGTGTAGTAGACGCTGCTGAGCAGCCAATCGCTAACTACAAGTCAAACGCATTCCCAGAAGTAGCTAACAACCTTATCCTTGATGGACATACACTTGGTGCTATCCAGGTTGTTATCACAGATGAAGGATGGAACAAGCTTACTCCTGAACAGCAGGATATCATGATGGAAGCTGGTAAAGTAGCATCAGCTTACTGCCGTGAGATTTCAGAAGCTAAAGAAAACGAAGTTCTTGATCAGCTTAAGGCTGAAGGCTGCAACGTAGTAGAAGTTACAGATCCTACAAAGTGGCAGGATGCAGTTAAGGCTGTTATCGAAGAGCAGACAAAGGGTCAGGAAGATCTGTATCAGCAGATTCTTGACATGCAGTAAGATATAGCGCTTAAGCGAATATTTAATGGCGCAGAGCATTTACACTCTGCGCCATTTTTAAAACGAATTTTTAGGAGGTTTATATGCCTGCATTTTTTGAGAAGGTTGATAAGCTTAAAGTAGCTTACGATTGGGCGTACAAGATTGTACTATTTATTTGTAAGATCCTGCTGATACTTGATATTGCTATTACAAGTATGGCTGTAGCAGGACGTTATATTTCTTTTATTCCTGACCCAGCATGGAGTGAGGAAGCAGTATTGACATTTATGTCATATATGTCAGTTCTTTCAGCTGCTTTGGCAATCAGACGTGGTGCGCATATCCGTATGACATGCTTTGATGTATATTTACCAAAGGCAGTACTTTTATTTTTGAATATTATCGCCGATATCGCTGTATTAGCGCTCGGTTTTGTAATGATCGTTGTAGGTTAGAGATATACAACAACTCTTGGTTCAGTAGGAACTTATATCTCTATGCCATGGCTTTCAAAATTCTGGATGTATTTCCCTATTCCTCTTGCAGGAGTTGCTATGGTTATCTTTGAATTGGAAGCTATCTACAACCATATTAAATCAATATATGTTAAAGAGGAGGTACAGGCATGAGTACAGAAACATTAGCAATTATCGTGCTTTTGGGAAGCTTTGCTCTGATGGTATTTCTTCGTTTCCCTATTGCATATGCGGTAGCACTTTCATCAATTTTTTGTTTGATGTCACTTGGCAAGCCACTTAACACAGTTTGCCAGCAGATGGTAAAAGGTATCAGCTCATTTTCGCTGATGGCGGTTCCTTTCTTTATTACCATGGGATGTTTGATGGGTGAAGGAGGTATATCGGAAAAACTGATTGCCTTGGCTAATGCCTGTGTAGGATGGATGACCGGTGGTATGGCCATGGTTAACATCGTAGCATCTTACTTCTTTGGCGGTATATCAGGTTCAGCTTCAGCTGATACAGCTTCTCTTGGATCAATCCTTATTCCTATGATGGTTGACCAGGGATACGATGCTGATTTCTCAACAGCTGTTACTATTACTTCCAGCTGTGAGGGACTTCTGGTTCCTCCTAGCCACAACATGGTTATTTACGCTACAACAGCAGGTGGTGTTTCTGTAGGATCTCTTTTCCTGGCAGGTTATATCCCTGGTGCATTGCTGGCAGGTTCCCTTATGATTGGATCATACATTATCTCTAAGAAGAGACATTATCCTAAGGGAGATAAGTTCAGCATCGTTAACTTCCTGAAACAGTTAAGCGTTTCTTTCTGGGCTTTGGCAGCAGTTATTATCGTTGTTGTTGCTGTTGTATGTGGTGTATTTACCGCTACAGAATCAGCAGCTATCGCTGTTATCTATTCATTGATTGTCAGCGTATTTATTTACAAGGGTCTCGATTGGAAGGGTGTATGGCAGGTATTAG
>JAZUFJ010000370.1:0-2019 GCA_045640645.1 Lachnospiraceae bacterium | reverse complement strand
ATAATTTTCCTGGAGGGTAGTGAGAAGGCCTATTCATCAGGTGGCGTTATAAATGTAGATGTTCCCTTCAAGTATGTTAAAACAGAGAATCCTTATCTTGTTAAGGGTTCCCTTAATGATCAGTTTGGGTTCGGATCTAACAGATTTTCTTTTAAAAAGGAATGTCTGATATATTGTGATAATTATACATATCAGAATGGATCAGATATTGGTAATGTGGTTATCCTTTTTGATATTGATAATTTGAGCTCAGAGCTAAAAAAGATACTTGAGATGGGGTATGATTTCTCAATTATTTCTGAGAATACGGAGATATTATCTACAAGCACAGACAGAGCTTTATATACAGAAGAAGATGATGATACAGATAGATTAGAAAACGAAAATAAGAATAAAGGGGACATTTTTGAAGCGTCTTCAAAACGTATGGATAATCTGTGCTATCAGATTATAGCTACAAAAGAAGCACAGGTGGAAACAGACGTAATATTCTATGTGTTTTTATGTATAATAGGTATCGCTACTATAGTTTTTGTAATTATTGCCCTTCAGGAAAGCTGGAATTATTACAAGCCAATAGGACATATTAACCAGATAGTGAACGGCGAAAACATAGAAAATGAAGAAAATGGTGGTATGGAAGGCATAATAAACGGTATAAGGGATCTGATAGGTGAAAAGAATATCTATCAGGAAAAAATGCTCACTATATCACCTTATGCTAAAACCGGTATGCTTCATTCTGTTATGACTGGAAATATAGGTAAAGAGAACATACAGATACTATCAGAAAAGAATTATTTTGATCTTATAAAGCCATTTTATATGGTAAGTGTTGCTAATTTTTCTTTTGATTTAGGATCAGGGACGGATATCAAATTAAAAAGGGATAAGCTTAAAAACATAGTGCATCTTGTATCAGAAATTGTATCTTCTGATGAGATCACCATTGTTGATTATTTCAGGGATATGGAGCATGTCTTTTTTATAGTTAACTCTGAAACTGAGAATATACCAGATGAGATATTCTATCAGCTGCAAAAAACTCTTACTAATTCTCTGGCAGAAGAAGGATGTGTCGTTACTCTTGGTGTTGATAAGCTGGAGGACGATATAAATGAGCTTCAGGAGGCCTGTAAAGGAGCTGTAAAAGCACTGGATGGTATTCTTACTGATGGCAGGGGTGAAGTGTATTTCTTTGAAGAGACTGCAGGAAGTAGTCTGGAGCATTATTTCCCTAATAATTTTAGGGATAAGTTAAAAAAATACCTTGAAAAGGGTAGCAAAGAAGATATAAGTAATCTTTTGGAAGATATTTATGATCGCAACTGGAAGCTTGCCGGGGCTCCGGAGATGTATAGGGCTTTGATTGATGAGCTGCATTTATCTATCATTAAAACCTTAAGGGAGCTTACAAAACTAAATATTACGCATGTAAATATAGAAAAATTTAAAGCATTGGCGACTCTTAGAGAAGTATTTGATTATTATGAAGCAGCCCTTTATTCAGTAGTTGACTCCTTATATGTGCAGGAAACAGAAAAGAAGAGCAGCGATGGACTGGAAAAAGAGATATTAATGTATATTGATGATAATATTTTTGACCAGGAGCTGTCTTTACAGAATATTTCAGATAAGTTTGAGGTTAGCAACAAATACTTATCGCTATTGTGTAAAAAGTATTATGGGGTAACATATTTGCAATATATACAAAATAGAAGAATAGAGAAAGCTACCATTCTTTTATCAGAGGGAAAATATTCTTTATCAGAGATAGCAGGTATGTGTGGCTATGCTAATCAGCTTACCTTTAGAAGAAATTTCAAATCTATTAAGGGTATTAATCCTAGCGATTATGAGTAGAATAATACAATGATATAAGTGTCAAAAGTTATTTTCCATATCATGCTTGTATGTAAGCGGGAACATGATCTTGGACACCACACCATATATAGAATAAAGATCATATAGATAGTACAAACAAGCATAAATACTGATATCCTTTATTTAATAGGTTCA
>JAZUFJ010000369.1:0-2596 GCA_045640645.1 Lachnospiraceae bacterium | reverse complement strand
TGTTGATAGAAAGGGTAAGAAAGGCTTTCTGGGGAATAGCGAAGCAAGTGGAATATGTCATAGCTTTGGAGCGGATGGCAGATGTATTTCATTATTAAAAATATTAATGACTAATCATTGTATATATGATTGCAAATACTGTGCTAATCGAAGCTCTAATGATGTCAGAAGAGCTACCTTTGAGCCGGATGAGCTATGCAAATTGGTTATAGAGTTCTATAAAAGAAACTATATAGAGGGATTGTTTTTAAGCTCAGGAATAATAAATAGTCCTAGCTATACTATGGAGAAGATGTGCGAAATATTGCTATTACTCCGTACAAAATACAAATTTAACGGATATATTCATGTAAAGACTATTCCTGGAGCGCCAGATGAACTTCTTACTACAATAGGATATCTGGCAGACAGGATGAGCATAAATATAGAACTTCCAACATCTGAAAGCCTTAAAAAGCTGGCTCCTAATAAGAATTTTAAGACGATTTTAGATCCCATGGGAAAAGTTACAGATACTATAGCTGCTCATAGGCTGGCTATAGGTAAGAGCTCAAGGATGGAAAGAAGCTCCATAAATCAGTATCTTTCAAATAGTATATTTAACGAAGAAAGACGCAGTTATATATCAAAAGAAGAAGATTTGTTATTAGAAGCAGGTTCGTCGGTAAAAACCACGGTTTTATCTAGAGATAATATGCAGTTTTTACCTTCTACAAAGGGAGATGCGGCTCTAAAACGACCTTTTGCGCCAGCCGGTCAGAGCTCTCAAATGATAATAGGTGCTAGTGATGAAACGGATTTTACCCTAATAAAAACATCACAAAAGCTCTATGAAGCCTATGATTTAAAGAGAGTATTCTATTCGGCATATATACCTATAAATGAAGATAGCGCCCTGCCAGACAAAGAAACTGCTGTGCCATTACTAAGAGAGCATAGGCTGTATCAAGCAGATTTTCTTTTGAGATATTATGGATTTCAGGCAGACGAGCTTTTATCAGAGGTAAGACCAAATTTTAACGAGCAAATAGATCCCAAATGTGATTGGGCAGTAAGACATCTAGGTGATTTCCCTGTTGAGGTGCAAAATGCATCCTACGACATGCTTTTAAGAGTACCGGGAATAGGACCAAAGTCTGCAAAAAGAATAGTTGCGGCAAGACGCTATGGAAGTTTAGATTATAATAGCCTTAAGAAAATGGGAGTAGTATTAAAAAGAGCGCATTATTTTATTACATGTGGTGGAAAGATGATGTTCAATACCCCTATAGAAGAGAATTATATTACTAAACAGTTGTCTTCTGATAATTATAAGGAAAACTGGATTGTTAGCCATCAGAATGAGCAATACAGACAAATGTCGTTATTTGATGATTTCAAGCTGACATCATAAGAGGTTATAAAATGCATTATTTTACCTGCAAGGAACGATTTGAAGATAAGATGAGCTGTATATATACAGCCTGGGAAGCAGCATTAAAATATGGCCATAAAGAAATAAGGCTTTTGACAGAGCCTGTATTACAGGAAACCTTATTTGATGAATATACGCATGTTGATTATAATGAAGAAAAAACAGATAAGGTTATACGGACTATAAAGAACAAGCTGGGCAACAAGGGTATGCTCTATATTTACCGAGTTGCATTATCGACAGAGGAAGATGCTTTAGATGCGATTTACCGCTTGCTCATAAAGGGCTTTAAGGTTGGACCTGGAATATTTGATGCATATGCGGATCCGGATGTGATGAGGATATTTGAGATAAGTAGAAGAGTGGGTAATGAAGCTCACTTCTTCAAGGAATTTGCTAGATTTAATTCTGTTGATAATCAAGTATATATATGTCATATTGAGCCTAAGGATGATGTTATCTCTATAGTAGCGGAACATTTTGCTGATAGAATGCCTTCAGAGCATTTTATGATAATAGATGATAATAGGGAATATGCTGTGGTACATCCAAAAGATGGGGAAAACTACATCAGGTATTTTTCGGATGATGAGATGGAAAAGCTAAGTCTCTCAGAAGCTTATGAGGATGAGTACACAGATATGTGGAGAACATTCTTCAAGACAATTGCTATTAAAGAGAGAGAAAATCCTAAATGCCAGAGAAACATGATGCCGATGTGGTATAGGAAACATGCCGTAGAGTTTTTTTAAAAAGATATGATACAAGATTTTCTTCGCTCATGAAATCTGTCAAAGTATTAGAAACTCGTTCATTTAATATGGAAAATGTGTATAAATAAAAAAAGTTAAAAAAATATGATTTTAAGTGTTGACATTATATATATGCTACTATATAATAACACTTGCGTCACGAAAGAATAAAAAGTAAGGACGAAAGAAATATGTTACGGGGTGTGGCTCAGCTTGGCTAGAGCGCCTGCTTTGGGAGCAGGAGGTCGCAGGTTCGAATCCTGTCACCCCGATTTCTGTTTGTAAAGAATTATTTTTACAGCAGAGGAACTATCGTTTCGCTATGAAATGGTGTGTGTCCGTAGCTCAGCTGGATAGAGCAACGGCCTTCTAAGCCGTGGGTCGGGGGTTCGAATCCCTTCGGGCACGTTTACTGTTCTCCTATATGGAG
>JAZUFJ010000368.1:0-9585 GCA_045640645.1 Lachnospiraceae bacterium | reverse complement strand
ATACACTATATAAAATAGAATTGGCTCCTGTTCCATACTGCTCGCTGACAACAAAGAATTTTCTGCCACCGTAATCGACAAATCTTCCAGTATCAGACCACATTTCTGTACCAGAGTCTACCAACTTTTTAGTTTCAGTTTCGTTAACAAAATAGCAATCACCTGTTAAGAAACCATTTTCAGTATCCTCTCGGCTATCATCGCTAATAACAAAAACAAAAGCTTCGTCATCGCCATCATTATTGTAATCACTACAGCTTACAGTCAAAATATTCATAGGGTTTAAGTTTTCTTTTTCTATAAGAGAAGTAAGAAGCTTTTTAGTGATATTATCATTTCTTTCATATGTCCCTATATATTCAACGTCACTATTATCGATTAATGGGTCAGATATATCTTCGCTGATCTCTTCTGATACAGCTTCTTGCGGTACAGCTTCTATTTCTTTGGAAACATTTGGTGCAGCGTTGTAAGCTTCCTTGGCCTCTGTAGATTTTGGAGCTCCTCCACAACCGAAAAGAAGAGAAGTAGAGAGCAATAAGCCAGAAAGTAAGATAAATGCTTTTTTCATGGGATACCTCCATTTCAAATATCAACTAATTTTGTTTTGATACAATTATTATATTTATAAACTCAAAAACATAAATGTGTGACAGGCTTGCCTGCCAATTCATTTATAAAAGATAATTATTAGGTTCAAAAGGGTATTTCAAAGTTCAGCTTTTTATTATTTGTAGGATGTACAAAGGAAAGCTTGTAAGCACAAAGGGCAATACCATTGTATTTATAATCCTTAGCATCTGTATATCCGTACTTTGTATCGTTCACTATTGGATGTCCAATATTCGACAGCTGACAACGGATTTGATGAAAACGTCCTGTTATCAAATTAATTTCAAGCCTTGAAGTATTAGTATCAGGGTCATAGGATATTAATTTATAACGAAGCTCGGCCTTTTGAGGCTTTAGCTTTACATCTTTATCAGGATTATTAGAGATCTTAGCTTTGTTTTCTTTAGAGTCTTTATATATGTAATTGATCAGGGTTACAGGCCTAGAACAATCACTGTCGTCAGCATTTGTCTCAGTATTTTTGTCCTGAACTGGTTTTCCGGAAACAATAGCAATATAGTGTTTTTCCATTGTTTTGTTTTGTACCTGGGCGGATAGCTTAGCCGCAGACTTTGTATTTTTTGCAAAAACAAGAATACCGCTAACAGGCTGGTCAAGACGATGTATAAGCCCAACATAAGGCTCCTGTTTGGCTTTAGAAGCAGACATCAAATATTGTCTGATCTCTGTAACCATATCTTTTTGCCTGATATTGGAGGTTTCGGTAGCTATATTTGCTGGTTTTACGACCACAAGAAGGTCTTTGTCTTCATATAATATTTCCATATTTTTCCTTGATTACAATATTGTGATACCAGGGTTGAAGGCCTCTGTAGAAAAGTAATGTTAGCGTGTAAGTGGCTATATGCATTTTTATAACCTAAACATCATATTATTTTGGACTATAAAAAATGCGGTGTTTAACATACGGTATCATAATATTACTTTTTAACATAACATCATGATATAATGATATAAGTGTCAAAAGTCATTTTTCACGTCATGCTTGCATGTAAGTGGAAATATGACCTTGGACACGAAACAATCCAGTATATCATTTTTTTATACTTTTCCATTAAATAGTAGCATATATTTACTATATTTTCACTATTTCAGGAATGTTATTTGTAAGACAACTTTTAGTTTGGACACTATATAATCTTGGCATTTATATCATAGAATAATAGAGAGAAAAATATATGGCAAAAAAGAAAAAAAGAATTGTAGAATTTAGATTTTATGAGATTCCTCAAGGGGAGGCTGCTTTGATACTTTACGGAGAGCCCTGGATAAGAACCTACGGAAAAGAAAATGATAATTTGCATTTCCATAATCTGATGGAGATAGGGATATGCCGTGATGGAAAGGGATATATGATTTTAGATGACAAAAAGCTTGATTACCATGATGGCTGTGTAACCATTATTCCTGAAAATCTTCCGCATATTACAGTAAGTGAAGGTGATAAAGAAAACTTTTGGGAGTATTTGTTTTTTGATCTGAATAAATTAGTAGGAATGGTATTTCCTGATAATCCTGTATACCAGAAGCAGGTAATAGATATATTAAATCAGTCTTATTTCTTTGAACACATAAGCGAGAAATGTGTCCTTACAGATATAATTGATGCTATCATAAAAGAAAAAACAGATGATTCTGAATATAGTACAAAAATGATTCATTACCTTATGGCCGCTCTGATAACAGAAATAGTAAGGAATAATAAAGGGATTCCATCTGAAAAGGATACCAAATCAAGAGGATCTAATCTGGAACAGATATCTAAAGCACTTGATTATATTAGTGAAAATTATGAAGGAAAAATCATGGCCAGTGATCTTGCTGATGTCTGTGGAATGAGCGAAACACATTTCAGACGCGTGTTTGAAGAGTATATTCAGATGTCTCCTTTAGACTATGTTAATCTGGTAAGAATACAGAAGGCCTGTGATTTCTTGAGAAAGACAAATGATCCTATGGATATAATAGCTGAAAAGTGTGGATTTTCCACAACCTCTACATTTAACAGAAATTTCAAAAAATTCCTGGAGATAACACCATATCAGTGGAAAATCAATCCCGGAAACTATGAAAATAAATTGCTTAATTATAGAATATCAGCCCTTAAGGGTTGGTAGAAATTCATTAATTATAAGGCTTTGCCTGGTAGGATATGCATGATTTACTGCGTTGTAGTGACATAGTAATTATGATTGTATTTGGTCGAATTTGCGTGTTTTTATGTTGTTTATGTTTGCAATTAAAATAAAGCCTTTGTTATAATTGCTATGCAATCGAGCAAATGGGATATAGTTTTTGTACATAATCACAAAAGTACATATAACAAATATGTCACATTGCCTAAAAAATCATAAAAAATAGTATTTTGGGAGGAACTATTGATGAAAAAGAAATTATTATCAGTTTTATTAACATCAGCTATGACAATTTCATTATTAGCTGGTTGTGGTTCAGCTCCAGCAGCTCCAGCAGCAGATGCAGCTCCAGCAGCAGAAGCTAAGACAGAAGAAGCTGCAGCTCCAGCAGCTGAAGGTGGAAACACATTATCAGTTTACGCTTGGGATGCAAACTTCAACATTCCTGCACTTCAGGCAGCAGCAGATGACTACAAGGCTAACGTAGATTCAAGCTTCGAACTTAACATTATTGAGCAGTCTCAGTCATCAGACGTTGAAAACGCTATTACACTTGCTGGTTCATCAGGAGATTACAGCACATTACCAGATATCGTATTATTCCAGGATCACTGGTTCCAGAAATATCATGCAGATTATCCAGATGCATTTATCTCAGTTGAAGATTCAGGTGCTGACTGGAACAACTTCGGTGCTGAAAAGCTTTCATACTCATCAGTTAACGGCGAACATTTTGGTTTCCCTGTAGATAACGGAACAGCTATCTTCGCTTACAGAACAGATATCCTTGAAGAGTGTGGATATACTCTTGACGACATGACAGGTATTTCTTGGGCAGATTTCATCAAGGTTGGTGAAGAAGTTTACGCTAAGACAGGTAAGTACTTATTATCAATGGACGGTGACGGAAACGACTTAATCTACATGATGCTTCAGGCTGAAGGCGAATCACAGTTCAAAGATGGTGTTCCAAACATCGTTGGAAATGCTAAGATTAAAGAAATCATCGAAGTTATCGAAGAAATGATGGCTAAGAACGTATTATACCTTGCAAATGACTGGTCAGGATACACAGATCAGACTATCGTTGGCGATATGGTAGCTGGTGTATTCAATGGTAACTGGATCATTCCTACAATCGAACAGGTAGCTGAGAACTCAGGTAAGTGGGGTATCACATCTATCCCTACATTAGCAGGTGGCGAAGGCTATGCTTCAAACGGTGGTTCTTCACTTTACATCACAGGCAACTGCCAGAACCCAGAACTTGCTAAGAAGTTCCTTGCTTACACATTTGGTGGAAGCTCAGTAACATATGATGCAGCTCTTAAGAACGGTGGCGTTATCACATGTGCTATCTCGGCTGGTCAGTCAGATGTTTACAACGAAGGCGTTGATTACTTCAATGGTCAGGCTGTATACGCTAAGATCGTTGCTATGGGCGCTAACGTACCTGTAGTAGAGCAGAGTGATTACCACTATACATGCCGTGGTCTTCTTGCAGCAGCAGTTATCAACATTTCAAATGGTGCTGATATCGATGCAGAATTACAGGCAGCAGAAGAACAGCTTAGATTCGAAATGGGTCTTTAATTCCCGAATTAAGTAAAATTTTCATACGGGAAGTCAAATTACTTGACTTCCCGTTTGTTTTACAAAAGTTTAAGAAAAATTAGAAAAAATGCTGGTTGGGGGGCATTAAGATGAATAAAAAGAAAGGTTTAAGCGTAACTGGAAAGCAGAAAACCGCTGGATGGTTATTCTTGGCACCGGCTTCAATATTAATATTTGTTATGAGCTTCTGGCCGATGTTCCAGGCTTTGCTTATGGCGTTAAAAACAGGCTCAAGCGCTAATATGACATGGTGTGAGCCGCTTACTTACAACTTTGTAAGAATGTTCCAGGACAAATTATTTATGAGATCTGTAGGCAATACTTTCTTGTATCTTGCAATACAGGTTCCTATAATGTTAATTTTCGCAATGCTTTTAGCACAGATTTTAAATAACAGAGATTTGAAGTTCAGAGGATTTTTCCGTACATGTGTATTCCTTCCATGTGCTACATCACTTGTTTCTTACGCTCTTATTTTCAAATCACTGTTTGCGACACAGGGTCTTATAAATTCTATACTTGTAAAGGTAGGAATATTACAGGACAACTTCAATTTCCTTGGTACAGCTAGTACAGCAAAGATAATTATTATCATAGCTCTTTTATGGAGATGGACAGGATACAATATGGTATTCTTCCTTGCTGGATTACAAAATATTGAATATTCAGTGTATGAGGCAGCAAAGATTGATGGAGCAAATTCATGGAAAACATTCTGGAGTATTACAGTTCCATTATTAAAGCCAACTATTGTTATGACAGTTATCATGTCAATAAATGGTACATTACAGCTCTTCGATGAATCTGTAAACCTTACAAAGGGTGGTCCTGCAAACTCAACAATTACAATGTCTCATTACATTTATAATAGCTCTTTTGGTGAAGGAACACATAACTTTGGTTATGCAGCTGCGATGTCATTCTTTGTATTTATTCTTGTGGCAGTTTTAGCAGCTATCAATTTGAAAGTAGGTGATACTCGTGACTAAGAAAAAAATGAAAACTACCAGTACATCTGCTATACAGAGACGTTTGATTCCATCATATATTTTCTTGATTATAGTATCATTCTTTTCTGTTTTTCCTCTTTACTGGATGATAACAGCAGCAACAAATACTACAGTAGAGATCGCAAGAGGTAAAATCATATTTGGTTCACATCTTGCAGAAAACTTCCATAATCTGGTTAGCGGAAATGACCTTTGGGGTTCACTTTGGAATTCATTTAAGTATGCTGGAGTACAGACTATAGTAGCAATGCTTATCTGTTCTTTAGCCGGATATGGCTTTGAGCTTTATCATGACAAATACAAAGATAAATTATTTGCTATCTTGCTTTTGGCTATGATGGTTCCACAGGTAGCTACAATGATACCTCTCTTTAAGATGATATCTAAGATGAAGCTTCTTAATACAGTAGCTGCTTTCATGCTTCCTGCTATATCTACACCGTTTTTGATAATGATGTTCAGACAGAATTCCCGTAACTTCCCAGTTGATATTATGGAAGCTGCCAGAATAGATGGTCTTAGCGAATTAAAAATCTTTTATAAGATGTATATGCCAATTATGAGATCTACATATGCGGCAGCAGCAGTTATTACATTTATGAACGCATGGAACGCATATATGTGGCCAAAGGTTGTTATGACCGATAACAGAGCACAGACTATGCCAATGCTTATAGCAAACGTTGCAAATGGTTATACGGTTGACTATGGAATGATGATGCTGGGCGTATTATTCTGTTCAGTACCTACAATGATTATCTTCTTTATCCTTCAGAAGCAGTTTGCAGAAGGTATTACTGGAGCTGTAAAATAGTAGGACAATAGATAAACGTTATATGTATAGAATAGGGCAGGTAATATAAAAAGTATGTTATTTGTCCTATTTTTATGCAATCAATGAGTGTTTATATAATCAATATTCAATAAGCAGGAGGATAAAAATGCTTAACTTTGATTACAGTATAGTTAAAAATCCTGAAATATTTAAGCAGAATGCCCTTAAGGCGCATTCTGATCATGTTAACTACAGGTCAATGGCAGAGATGAAATCTAAAGAGAGCAGTTTAAGGATGAGTCTTAACGGTCTTTGGAAATTTTCTTATGCGAAGAATATGGCTCTTTCAATAGATGGTTTTGAAAAGCCAGAATATGATTGCAAAATTTGGGATGAAATTCATGTGCCGGCCCACATCCAGATGGAAGGGTATGGTGTACCCCAATATACCAACACCACTTATCCGTGGGACGGCACTGAATATATCGAGCCAGGCCAGATTCCAAAGGAATTTAATCCTGTTGCAAGCTATGTAAAGTATTTTAGTCTTCCGGAAAATATGAAGGGGCAGAAGATCTGCATTTCCTTCCAGGGAGTGGAGAGCGGTTTTGCTCTTTGGTTAAATGGTTCATATGTAGGATATAGTGAGGATACATTTGATCCAACAGATTTTGATCTTACTCCTTATATTGTTGAGGGAGAAAATAAGCTGGCTGTAAGAGTATGGAAGTATACATCTTCAAGCTGGTGTGAGGATCAGGATTTCTATCGTTTTTCAGGTATTTTTAGGGATGTTTATCTTTACGCAGTTCCTGCTCTTGATATATCAGATATAAAGATTACTACTCTTCTTACAGACAACTATACCAAGGGAGAGATAGACATTGCTCTTACTACTGAAGGCGAGGGAAGTATTGAAATCGAGCTTTACGATGGAAAAATCTATTCTTCAGTAAACAATGTCAGATTAGTGGAAAAGAATAATCTGATCGTTAAAAGTGATATTATCGTTCGTGATACTAAAGCCGTTAGCACATATATACCAGTTTCGGATATAAAGCTTTGGAGCGCAGAAGAGCCATATCTTTATCTTATGGTTATAAAAGCCTTTGATAAGAATAATAAGCTTACTGAGGTTACATATCAGAATGTAGGCTTTAGAGAATTTAAGATGGTTGATGGAATAATGAAGCTTAACGGAAAACGTATAGTTTTTAAGGGCGTTAACCGTCATGAATTCAATTCTGTCAGTGGACGTGTTCCGAATTATGATTACTTACTAAAAGATATTATTACTATGAAGAAAAATAATATCAATGCTATACGTACCTCTCATTATCCGGACGATTCTCCTATTTATGAGCTTTGTGATATATTCGGTATATACATGATAGCAGAGAACAATTTAGAATCTCATGGAACCTGGGAAGCATATGGCAGGGGAAGAGCAGATTATGATATTATCGTGCCAAATGATAAGCCTGAATGGCTTAATATGATGCTCGATAGAGTAAACTCCTGTTATCAGAAGAATAAGAATCACCCGGCTATTCTTATCTGGTCATGTGGTAATGAGGCTTATGGCGGAAAAAATATTTTTGAAATGTCTAATCTTTTCAGAAAACTTGATCCAAGCCGCCTGGTACATTATGAGGGCCTGTTTAATGACAGACGATATAATGATACCTCTGATATGGAAAGCCAGATGTATCCTCCAGTAGAGAGAATAATAGAATATTTGACTAATGATAAGAAGAAACCATTTATCTGTTGCGAATATACTCACGCAATGGGAAATTCTTGCGGAGCAATGCATAAGTATACTGATCTTACAGATACAGAGCCAAGATATCAGGGAGGCTTTATCTGGGATTATATTGATCAGTCAATATGGAAAAAGGACAGATATGGAAAATATTTCCTAGCCTATGGCGGAGATATGGGAGAACGCCCTAATGATGGTGATTTCTCAGGAAATGGTATCTGCTATGGTGGAGAGAGAAACGAATCTCCAAAGATGCAGGAGGTAAAATTCAATTACCAGAATATTTCTGTAGAATTTTTAGAGGAATCCTTTGTAGTAAAGAACAAGAATCTTTTTGTTAACACAGATAAATTTGATGCAGACATTATTTTGTTAGAGGATGGAGTAGAGGTATTAAGAGAAGGACTTAATATTTCAGTAGAACCTTTATCATCCGACAGATTCGAGATACCAATGTTCCTGCTTAATTATATGGACGAAAAGATTAAGGACGCAGCTGATAATGGTAATTATCTTCCAGAATTTGCCATTACTGTTTCATTTAAGTTAAAAGAGGAAACATTATGGGCTAAGGCTGCTCATGAGATAGCTTTTGGACAGAAGATTTATAAAAAAGAAGTTAAGCCTTATAGCTGTGAGGAAAAAATAGAGGTAGTACAGGGACATAATAATATAGGTATTAAGGGAGATCATTTTT
The DNA here is from genome assembly GCA_045640645.1 of Lachnospiraceae bacterium. Lineage (GTDB taxonomy): Bacteria > Bacillota > Clostridia > Lachnospirales > Lachnospiraceae > JAZUFJ01. The sequence goes on along the minus strand of JAZUFJ010000368.1, from coordinate 956 downwards.
CAATATTGTTCTCAAAGATGAACGTAGGAATGGTTTCTTATAAATATGCAGGAAAGGAAATGCTTCCTAATACTGTCCCACTTCCAAACTTCTGGAGAGCACCTATCAATAATGATAACGGAAATATGATGCCTCAGAGATATGCCCAGTGGAAGATAGCAAGCTTATATCTTACTACAAAGAGCAGTCGATTTGATAACTGGTCACCTGTAGTAGAGGTTAAGGAGAAATCTGTGAAGGTTGCCTATACATACTATATGCCTACCACACCAAAGAGCAGCTGTGAGGTATGCTATGAGGTATTTGGTGATGGTACAGTAGAAACTACCATGACCTATGACCCGGTTGCAGAGCTTGGCGATATGCCAGAATTTGGTATGATGTTCAAGCTGGATGCTGACCTTGACAGAGTACGCTGGTATGGACTGGGAGAAAAGGAAACCTATAGCGACAGACAGAGGGGTGGAAAGCTTGGTGTCTATGAAAATAAAGTAATAGATAACATGGCTGAATACCTGGTACCACAGGAATGTGGAAATAAATGTGGAGTCAGATATGCAGAGGTAGTGGATCTTAAGGGTCGTGGATTACGTTTCTTTGGAGATGAGCTATCATTTAGTGCTTTGCCATATACACCTCATGAGATAGAGAATGCATCTCATAGCTATGAGCTTCCACAGATTCATTATACTGTAGTAAGAGTAGCTGAGGCTCAGATGGGTGTAGCAGGCGATGACAGTTGGGGAGCCTTGACTCATCCTGAATATTTGCTTGATGTTTCGAAGAAGAAAGTATTTAAATTCTGCTTCAAGGGAATCTGATGATATGAAATAATCAGACATATTAAAATATACGTTATATAAAATAAAAAGGTGAGGGATATATTAATCATATAATCCTCACCTTTTAGATTATCAGTTATTGATGTTAATAGTATTAACAGATAAATTAAATGT
>JAZUFJ010000367.1:0-4754 GCA_045640645.1 Lachnospiraceae bacterium | reverse complement strand
CTACTGTCAGCTCTACGCTTATTACATATGACTTTAATACTGAATTTCCTGTTTTAAAAATGTATTCATATGCATACAGACTCCATTCCTTTGGTAGAAATGAATATCCGTTAGCTATAAGACTATCATTATCTGTAAAAGATGATATAACAAGCAATGCAATCGGGACTATAACATTGATTGATAATATAATCATGACTATATGGGCTATAGCCTGAAAGATTTTCTCACTTCTGCTCTTCATATAAATGCCTCCACAATAATCTGCCGGTTAAAAAATAGCGTTTTCTGGATCAATTTTCTTAACAAGAAGATTAGCTCCAAGTACAAGAATGAAACCTACTATAGACTGATACAGACCTGCTGCTGATGCCATTGACATATCGCCTAATTCCAGCAATCCTCTGTATACATATGTATCAATAGTGTTTGTTACGCTAAATAATGCTCCCTGATTCTGTGGAACCTGATAGAACAATCCGAAATCTGAATAGAAGATTCTACCTATAGCTAAAAGCGTCATCATTATTACCGTTGGCTTTATCATCGGTAAAGTGATCTTAACTATCTGCTGCCACTTGCTCGCACCATCGATTGATGCAGACTCATATAGACTTCTATCAATACTTAAGATATTAGAAAGGTAAATAATGCAGTTATATCCGATAACCTTCCATGCCATAACAAAGGTCAGGATATAGGGCCAGTATTTCTTTTCCATGTACCAGGATATCGGTTCTTTACCTAGAGCTTTTAAAACAGTATTGTTCATGAAGCCGTTTTCCATTGATAAAAAGCCGAAAACAAGGTAACTAACTATAACCATAGATATCATATAAGGTAAAAGAATTATTACCTGATATGTTTTCTTAAGCTTAGACGTCATATCTGCTAAAAGAATCGCTACTACTATAGCCAGAACTGTATTGATAATAATAAATACTGCATTATAGGCTAAGGTATTACGTGTGATAATCCAGGCATCCTTTGTTGCAAATAAATATTTGAAATTCTTAAGTCCTACATTCTTAGATCCAAATATTCCCTTCTTTGCACTATATTTTTTAAACGCAAGTACCAATCCAGGAAGGGGCATATAATTGTTAACAAATAAATATATAAGTCCCGGAAGGGCCATCAAATATATTGGTATGTATTTTGCAAACTTCTTCTTTGCCTTCATAACGACTCCTTTTTTATAAATATAGCCCCAGCCCTAAGTCTGCCAAAGAGCTGAGGCTATTAAATTAATAGTAACTTCCTAATCTAATATTAATTACTTAATACCGTTTTCTTCTGCCCAAGCATTTAAAGCTTCCTGCTTAGCTGCGATGTAATCATCAAGACCAGCTGCCTTAAGAGCTGCAACAAGGTCAGCAATACCTTTTTCTGGCTCAACGAAACCGTAAGCAACTGTCTTACCAAATTCGTTGTAAGCGTTCTGAAGAGCTGTGAACTCTGCAGCATAATCGCTGTTATCCCATGTGAAGCCAAGAGCTTTTGACTTGTTAGCACAATCATCATTGAATGCTGCCATCTGTGTTCCGATATCAAGTGGATCACCATGCCATACATGAGCTACATATGGGTTAGGCATCATCCATGTAACGTTTGGATAGTATTCTGAATTGTTAGGGTCGATACCTTCTGCGAAATCGATTGTTCCATCTTCAAGTACCTGGTATTCATATCCTTCCATACCCCAAAGGAGAATGTTTGATACGAATGAATCTGTGTACATAGCTTCAAGAATCTGCATTGCAAGTACTGGATCTTCTGTGTTCTGGTTCATACTCCATGGGAAGCTTGATACTGAACCAGCAGCCATGAATGATTCACCACAGTTAAATACTACTACGTCTTTACCACATTCACCTGTGATCTGTGTAATGTAACCTGGCTTACCACATGACATCATTGACATATAAGCACCAGATTTAACTCTTGCTGAAGCACCTGTATCATCTGCAAGTGCATCCTTTGAAATGAAGCCTGCCTGGTTCCAAGCATATGTTCTTTCACACCACTCTTTGAAAAGATCTGATGAGTAAACATCTTCGATCTCTAAGCTGTTAGCTGGATCAAGAAGTGTTCCGTAGTAATCACCAGCGATGTTATCTACTGAAGCGCCCTGTGTAAGAGTGTTATCCTGGATAGCATATACATACTTATCTGGATATTTTTCATGGAGCTGTGTATAAATGTCTGTGATTTCATCAAAGTTTGAAACTACAAAACCAAGGCTGTCTTTTTCCTTGCTGTCGTAGTCATATCCGATACCATCAAGATATTCCTTACCGATGATGATAGCTGCTGTCTGGATTGCGTAATCCTTAATAGGTGGTACACCGTAAAGAGTACCGCCGAAACGGCAAGCATCTAAGTAGTTCTGACGTACAACGTCATGAATCTTTGCACCGTATGTATCAAGAAGATCATCTTCTTCTAAGTCATATAAGTAATCGTTGTTAATACATGTTGTGTAACCAACTGCACATGTTGAGAAGAGGTCAACCTGTTCTCCTGATGAAAGCATAAGCTTAAGATCATCTACGTAAGCTGCACTGTCGATGATTAAGAGCTCAACGTCACAACCATATTTTTCTCTTGTGTACTCGCTAAGAGTAGAATTAATTCTATCGATACCTGCTGGAGCTCCTGTCCAGTCGAACCATGAGATAACGATCTTTGGATATTCGCCTGTAGCCTCTGCTTCAGCCTTTCTGTCTGCAATTGCCTGTTCAGCTTCAGTAAGTTCACCTTCTTCAACTTCTTCAGCTTCTTCTTCGTCTTCTGCTTCTTCTGCCTCGTCTGCTTCTTCAGCAGCTGCTGCAGGTGCGTCGTTAGATGCTGTTGATCCGCCACATCCTGCTAACATTGTTCCAACCATTGCTAAGCTAAGCAATGCTGCTAACAATTTCTTCTTCATAGTTTTTCCTCCTGTTAAATGGTAACATTGTGTTGCTTATTTAGTAAACGATTGTAAATCGTTTTACCTTTGATGTTTTTCATTATATTGACTCATTTATTATGTGTCAAGCACAATACAGTTGTTAATTTATCCATATTTATTGTGCATATTTTATACATTTTTACTATTACGTTTAACTTAACCATCTGTTTTAGTCTTTTTTCTTTAAACGATTTACCGCATAAAATCACGTAAATTCAACCATTTTTAACATAATTAAGTTAATTTTAGGGAAATTAAACGTTTTGTTATTTACCTGATGATATGCTCGATGCTCTAAGCACCAGAGAACAGCTTATACGGTTTTCTATAGTATCATCCATTACCTTACCCTCTATCATTTGAATAAGTCTTTCACATGACTGGTATCCAATTTCTCTGGTAGGAAGCTCTATAGAGGTTAACCTTGGGCTCATATAAGATGCGTATTCATGATTATCAAAGCCCACAACACTTATATCCTTTCCTGCTCTTAAGCCCACTTCCTCGAGGTAATCATATACTCCACCTGCGATATAATCAGCAAAACAGAATAGTGCTGTTGCGCCTTTATCTATAAGATTTTTTGCCTGTTCATAGCCCGATCTTCTGGACCATTCTCCATAGGATACAAACTGAGGATCAAATAAAATACCGTTCTCAAATAACGCCTTCTGATATCCGTCAATACGCTGCAAAGTATGAAGATTGCTGCGTTCCCCGGCTACTACACCTATTTTTCTGTGACCATTTTTCATAAGATAGCTGGTCATCTCATAGGCTGCTTTTTCATCATCCAGCACATATGTAGGTATATTATTGTCATCAGTGATAGAATATGCCACCACTACAGGTCTGTTATTATCCTGTTTAAGAGAGCTAATTTTTCTACTATGTCCGGCAACGTAAACAATTCCATCGGCATTAATGGCATCCATCTCGTTCATAGCCGGGTTAAATGCAGAATAATACTTATCACTGTCCTCAAACCAGGTACCGCCCCATCTGTCATATAATCTAAGATTCTCCAAAAGTGGAACATAGCCATATTTTTCACAGCATGCTGTAATACCTGTAATAATCGGAGGTACATTAAATAATGCCAGGTCTTCAGCTATTACACCAATTATCTTGGTTTTACTGGATCTTAACCCTTTTGCTATAAAATTAGGCTTATATCCCAATTCTTCAATTGTCTTCAAAATAAGGGATGCAGTCTCTCCGGAAACCTTATTAGTTTTACCGTTCATAACATTTGACACTGTTGCCGGCGATACGTTACATCTCTTTGCAATATCTTTTATAGTCAGCATATTTACCTCGTTAATCGTTTTACTATTTATTTCTTTATAACCTCAATGTTTTTGCTTGTCAAGTACTTTTAAAGTAAGTTTATAAAGGTTAAACAATCGTTTACTAAATGATCTTGTATGTATTATCCGCCATTCCTTTCTTGTCAAAAGAAAAAAGCATCTTAGAACAATCTAAAATGCTTTTTTCATTTATCTTTTTCTTATAAAGTTTTACCTAATTTACTTTTGTATAACTATTAATAAACAACCTGATTTCTTCCGTTTTCCTTACCCTGATACAGTTTCTTATCTGCAGTTTCAATGGTGTCCTCCAATGTTGATGATGGATTGTGCTCTTCCAAGCCTACAGTGATTGTTATCGGAATATGCTGTCCTTTAAAATCGAAATCAGCAAATTTAATCTTATTTCTAATATCCTGTAATACTACATAAGCCTCATCACCGTTCATATTTTCAAAGAAGAAAAGGAATTCTTCTCCTCCCCATCTGGC
>JAZUFJ010000366.1:0-5790 GCA_045640645.1 Lachnospiraceae bacterium | reverse complement strand
CGCTGTGCGAAAGTTAAGAACTACAGTATTTCTTGTGCTATAAAATATGCATGCGATAATACAATTAAATTTGTTTACATTTATAGAAGAATCAGGAAGAGGGAGACATATATCTATATGATATATGCGACCGATGCCGTCCTACATATCAAGAAAAAAATAAGGAAACAGGTATGAAAACAACGAATTTACAGTATAACAAAATCAAGAATCTATTCATGAGCCAGTCATATCTGGACGCGTGGGAAGACTATCAGAGAAGCTTACGCAAGACTAATTTTATTAAATGGGATTACGTAATCCTTACCGCATCTAACGAATCACAGGCAGAAGCCTTCAGGATGCAGATAGATTACCGTCTCAAGAAGAAAATGCTTCCAGTAGAGACAAAATTTGTTGTGTTGCCGGACCCGGATGGAAAGAGAGTGGGCTCAGGCGGAGCCACCTTTAACGTTCTTAAGTATCTTGCTAATGAGGAGATACAGGAAAGACAGTCAAAAGGTGAAAAGGTTGACGCAGATTTCAATCCGTTTTTGAGGAAAAGAATACTTGTAATCCATTCTGGTGGTGATTCCAAACGAGTACCTCAGTATTCCGCCGAGGGAAAGCTTTTTTCACCTGTACCAAGAAAGTTGCCTAATGGCAAGGCTTCCACATTATTTGATGAATTTATTATTGGTATGTCAGGTGTTGCACCAAGATTCCAGGAGGGAATGCTGGTATTGTCTGGAGATGTACTTTTATTATTCAATCCACTTCAGATAGATGCACAGTTTGATGGGGCAGCAGCTATATCTATAAAAGAGCCTGTATTTACTGGAAAGGATCATGGAGTATTCTTAAATGATGGGGAGGGAAATGTTAAAAACTTCCTTCATAAGCAGACCGAAGAGACCCTTAGACAGATTGGTGCAGTAAACGAACAGGACGCAGTAGATCTGGATACAGGAGCAATATTATTAAATGTTAATCTGTTAAAGGCGTTGTATTCTCTTATATCTACTGATGGTATTAATGATAAGAAGAAATTTGATGAATTTGTTAATGATAAAGCAAGAGTAAGCTTTTATGGAGATTTCCTGTTTCCATTGGCAAAGGCATCTACTCTTGAACAGTTCTATCTTGAGAAACCTGAAGGTGAATATAATGATGAGCTAAAGGATTGCAGAACAAAGCTTTGGGAAGCTTTATCACCGTTTTCTTTGAAGCTGTTATGTTTATCACCTGCCAGATTTATTCATTTCGGTACCACAAGAGAGCTTCGTCATCTTATGACAGAAGAGGTTCAGGATTATGAATTTCTTGATTGGAAAAACAGGGTAGTTACTAATTTTGAACGCAGCATAGATGAGGCTAAAAATAATTCTGAAAACGCAGAGAATGCAGCAAGTGAGGATTTGGCAGCTATTTATAATTCTTACGTTGGAAGAAAAGCTTTTATAGACGAATATACATATCTGGAAAACAGTTATGTACTAGGCGAGACAAAGGTTGGAAGAGGAAGTATTATATCTAATCTGAAGCTAAGAGATGTTAAGACTCCTAATGATGTAGTGCTTCATGGACTTCCTTTAAAGAATGGAAAATCTATCGTCAGAATATATGGAATACTGGATAACCCTAAGGGTACTTTAGCAGATGCTACACCTTATCTTAAGACTGATCTTAAGAGCTTTGTAGAGGCAGCAGGTATCTCAGAGGATGAAATGTGGGATAAAAACAGCTCAAAGGATCTTTGGAACGCCAAGCTGTTCCCTGTATGCGATGATATGAAGAGCGCGACAGAATGGGCTCTCTTTATATATAAGCTGGCATGTGAACCTCAGAACGTTTCAAGAGAACAGGTAAAAGAATATATTTCTCTTGAAAGAATGAGCTTAAATTCCAGCTATAATGCAGCAGACGTTGCTACAATAATTGAATGGCAGTCTGAGCTTGAAAACAGAATATTGAGCCGTATGTTTATAGACAAGCTGTATAAGGGAGCATATTATAAGGATGCCCTTGATATATTTGGAGAAAGAGGAATCTCTGAGGATATATATGAGACTCTTATGAACGATGCCAGCCTTCAGGATTTCAGTTTGAAGATCAGAATCTATTATGCCCTTTCACGATATATGAAGGCAGAAGAGGTTACCTTTAACGGTAAGAGCTATGATTATCCGGAAGAATTATGCTTTAAGACTATTCAGGAGGTAGTATATAATCAGGCTGTTTCAAAGCTTCTTGATTCCTCAGAATATCATATTAAAGAGGAAAGGGTAGATATACATCTTCCTGTCAGAGTAAACTGGGGCGGCGGCTGGACAGATACTCCACCTTATTGCTTGGAGCATGGTGGTGTAGTATTAAACGCGGCTATAAGTCTTAACGGAATACTTCCTATACAGATATGTGTTAAGAAGATAGATGAGCTCTGTGTAGAATTTGAAAGTCAGGACATAGGAGTACATACAAAGATATATGATACAAAGGAAATACAGGATTGCCATAATCCTTATGATTCCTTTGCTCTTCATAAAGCAGCTCTGATAGCCTGTGGCGTGATACCTCTTGAAGATGGAAAGGAATCTTTAGAGGATATACTTAAACGTATGGGCGGTGGAATATATCTTTCCACACAGGTAGTAGGAATACCGAAGGGTTCTGGCCTTGGTACCAGCTCAATCCTGGCTGGAGCTTGTGTAAAGGGTATATTTAAGTTCTTTGGTCAGGAAAAGACTGATGAGGATATATATGAAGTAGTCCTTTGCATGGAACAGATTATGAGCACCGGTGGTGGATGGCAGGATCAGGTCGGAGGTCTTACACCAGGTATTAAGCTGATATCTTCAATGCCAGGAATAGACCAGCATATAGAGGTTAACCCGGTTCGTATCCCTGAGGCAGCCTTAGAAGAGCTTCAGAAGAGGTTTGCAGTTATATATACAGGACAGAGACGTCTTGCAAGAAACCTATTAAGAGATGTAATCGGTGGATATATTGGAGCTAAGCCAAGCTCTATTAAGGCTCTGACCCAGATGCGAAAAGTGGCAGCAAAGATGACCTATTACCTTGAAAGTGGTGATATAGACAGCTTTGCCGAGCTTATGAACAATCACTGGGAGCTGTCAAAAATGCTTGATAAGGGCTCAAGTAATAACTGTATTGACCAGATATTTATTGCCTGTGAGGATCTTATTGATGCAAAATTCATAGCGGGAGCCGGTGGCGGTGGATTTATTATGGTAATCCTTAAGAATGGCGTAAGCGTGGATGAACTTAGGGAAAGATTAGGAGCCATCTTCCAGGATAGTGGAGTAGACGTTTGGGAGAGCGCATTTGTATAATGCATCTACGCATGGTAAATTAAAGTATTATAGATTTTATATATCTTGGCAGGTAATATACATATTTCAAATTTAAATGGGGGAAAGCGAAATGGATTATGAAAAAATGATGAACGCTGACAAAGCAAAAACAATGACTGAAACAGACAGAAAATGTCCTCAGTGTGGTGCAACAATGGATTTTGATCCTACAACAGGTGGTCTGTACTGCCCATATTGTGAATACAAAGAGGCTATCAAAGAGGTAGATGATGGTCCAAGCAAGGCACAGGAGCTTGATTTCAATTCTGCTACTCTTACAGAAAACTGTGATTGGGGTGTAAAGCAGAAGACTGTTACCTGTAAAGCCTGCGGTGCTGTTACAGTGTATGACGCACTTGATGTTGCTAATGAATGTCCATATTGTGGATCTAACCAGGTTATGGAGGCAAATGATGAGAAGACAATAGCTCCAGGTGGTGTAGTTCCATTTAAGATTACTGTAAAACAGGCAGGCGAAAACTTTAAAAAATGGCTTTCTGGAAAATGGTTTATTCCTAATAAGGCAAAGACCGCTATGGCTGAAAAGTTCCAGGGAATATATCTGCCATACTGGACATTTGATTCTGATACACATTCTACATATACAGGAGAATATGGTAAGGATCGTAAGGTTAAACAAAAAGATGGTGAGACAAAAACCGTTACAGACTGGTATCCAACCAGCGGACAGCTTGACGAATTTATCGATGATGAGCTTGTAAACGGATCAACACGTCATGAAGTATCTATAATGAAGGCTATTGAGCCATTTGATACAGAGGATAATAAGGCATATAAGCCTGAATACATGGCTGGATATGCTGCTGAAAGATATAATATTGGTCTTAAAGAAGCATGGGAAATGGCTAAGAATTCAATAAAGGAACATCTTACTGGTCTGGTAGAAAGTAAGATTAAGAAAGAGCATAACGCTGACCATGCAAGAAATATTAAGTTAAATACAGTTCACAATAATGTTACATATAAATATCTTATGTTGCCGGTTTATATGTCAAGCTTTACATATAATGGCAAGATATACCAGTTTATGGTAAATGGCCAGACTGGTAAGGTTGGAGGTAAATCACCTATTTCAGCTATTAAGGTTGCTATAGCAGTTATTATTGGTTTGATTCTTCTTTATCTTATTTGCAAAATTTTTGGTTAATTAATCGCTGATTAGCGATAGCATTAAAATTTTTTTGGAGGTTATTCTTGGACACGGAAATTATTATACAAGCGATATCTTTATTTTTGCTGGTAGTATTGTCAGGATTTTTCTCGTCATCAGAAACAGCTCTTACCACAGTTAACAAGGTAAAGCTTGAAGAGCTGTCAATATTGGGAAATAAAAGAGCTAAAACAGCCCTTAAGATACTTGAAAATCCGACAAAAATGATAAGTACCATTCTTATTGCGAACAATGTTGTTAACATTTCGGCATCTGCTCTGGCTACTACAATAGCCATGAAGATTGGAGGAAACTCCGCAGTAGCGATTGGTACAGGTATTCTGACACTTGTAGTACTTATTTTTGGAGAGATAACCCCTAAGACCCTTGCATCAGTTTATAACCTGGAAATGTCCCTTTTATACAGTGGAGTAATCCTTCTGTTAAGAAAGATTCTTACCCCGGTTATAGTATTGGTGGATGGCCTTGCCAATCTGCTGCTGAAGATGTTTAAAGTTGATGGAACAAGCGTAAGACAGGCTATGACAGAATATGAATTCCGATCTGTTGTAGAGGCCAGTACGGAGGATGGCGTCATTGAGCAGGAAGAACAGAAGATGATCTATAATGTGGTAGATTTTGGAGATTCTCTCGCGAAGGATATTATGATACCACGTACTGAAATGAGCAGCATTTCTGTTGACGCTACCTATGAAGATTTGAAAGAGCTTTTTCTTAAGGATAAATATACAAGAATGCCTGTTTATGAGGAGAGCACTGATAACATAATAGGTATAATAAATGTAAAGGATATAGTATTTCTTAGCCCTGAAAACTTCGCTATCAGGGATCATATGAGAGAGGCTAATTATACATTTGAACATAAGAAAACCTCAGAGCTTCTTTCTGAAATGAAGGAGAACTCTATTAGTATTTGTATGGTCTTAGATGAATATGGTGCTACAGTTGGTCTTGTTACTCTTGAAGATCTTTTAGAGGAAATCGTTGGAGAGATCAGAGATGAATATGATGAGGCCGAAAAAGAGCTTATTAAAGAGGTAGACGAAAATACTTATTCTATACCCGGATCGATGAAGCTAGATGATGTTAACGAGGCTTTGTCATTATCTTTAAGCTCAGAGGATTATGATTCTATCGGTGGTCTTATTATTGAAACCTTAGACAGATTCCCTCAGAGCGGTGAAACGGCAGACCTTGATAATGGTATACAGCTTAAGGTTGTATCCATGGATAAAAATAAAATTG
>JAZUFJ010000365.1:0-4739 GCA_045640645.1 Lachnospiraceae bacterium | reverse complement strand
CTATTATTTCTATTCCTTTTGAGGCCAGCTTTTCCATTATTGACATCACCAGAAAATTTTTTGTATCAGCTACTACTAATAATCGCTTTTCTTCTTTTGCATTTATGTTTTCGATACTCATTTGTCCTTCCATACTCATATTTCTTCCGTATTCATATTACTATTGAATATTTTTGAATTCAACAATCTTTTATTCTTGCTATAAGATCCTGCGACAGGTTCATTATCTCTTCCATTGCTATATCTGCTACATATGCTTCCAGCTCAGATAATTCTTTAGTCACATCAAATGGGAATTTATATCCCCTTATTTTTGACATTTCTTCATCTGCAGCATCTATATCAAATGCATCAATAGCCTTATAAAGATTAGTCAATGCGGTGATAATCACTTCATTGTCTACCGTCTCCTTAGAAACCTCCTGCATTTTTGCAAAAGGCTCTAATATGGATTTCAGACCTCTATATTTTACCATAACATCAGGTGTTAATTCATTTAATTTCTCAACATTTTCATCATTTCCTAATTGTTCAAGCAATTTAAACTGTTCGGATAAAGACATATCGCCTATCATTCTTGAGGTGTTTTTAAGCGCATGTACTTCAATAGTAAAATCTCTTATCATACCATCAGATAAACATTTTTCTATTTTATTAGACTTTAGATCTATAAGCTTATAGTAATCACCTAAAAGCTCTATATAAAGCTTTTTTGATCCAACACTTGCTATACCTGCTTCAGTATCCAGCGTATCAGCTATAATGCTAATGATTTTATCCTCTTCATCTGGCTCTGTTATATTTTCTGCACTATTTGCTTTATCTTCACTTGAATCAGCAGTTTTTCCCTGAATTTTTTCTTTTGGAAGCCATTGCTTTATACATGCACATATTTCTTTAAAATCAATAGGCTTTGAAATGAAATCATTCATTCCCACTTTAAAAAACATATCTCTATCATCTTTTACAGCATTTGCAGTAAGAGCAATTATTGGAAGTGTCTGATAATAGATATCTTCCAATTCCCTTATACATTTTGTGGCTTCTATACCATCCATTACAGGCATCATATGGTCCATAAATACAAGATCGTATTTGTTTTCCATAATCTTTTTAACAGCTTCTTTTCCATCAGCTGCCAGCTCAATATTCATATTTAATGGTTCAAGCAGACCACAAGCTACCTTAAGGTTCATTTCACTGTCATCTACTATAAGTATCTTTGCATCAGGAGCACAGAAATCATCAAAAATATCAATATCAAGACTACCATAATTTAGTGATCCAAGAGTAACCTTTTGTGGTCCTCTTTCGATATTGACACAGGTATCTGATATTACCCTTTGTTCTATGGTGAAATAGAATGTTGAACCTTTTCCATAGGTACTGTTTACACCTATTGAACCGTTCATCAATTCTACAAGCTGTTTTGATATAGACAGGCCCAGACCTGTTCCCTCTTTATGGTGATTCTTTTTGGAATCAACCTGTGAAAAGTTTCCAAAAAGCTTATCTATATCTTCCTCTTTTATTCCCTGTCCGGTATCTTCTATTTCAAAAAGAATTCTTATTACATCTGCCTTCTTTTCCTGTACCTTCGCCCGTAAAGTAACAGATCCTTTTTCGGTAAATTTGATTGCATTATTTGCCAGATTTATTATTATTTGGCGGATTCTAAGGGAATCTCCATATAAAACTGATGGAAGCTCAGGATCAATATCATATATAAGATCCACTTTTTTCTCACCAATACGATTCAAAAAAATCATGCTCAGATCACTGAACATCGTCATTGGCTCATAATTGTCCTCTACTATCTCCATTTTACCGGCTTCTATTTTTGAAATGTCCAATATATCATTTATTATAGTTAACAGAGCAGCTCCTGAATTTTTAATATTTAAGAGATATTCCTTCTGCTTATTATCAAGATCCGTTCTTAATAGTATATCCGTCATCCCTACTATAGCGTTCATTGGCGTTCTTATCTCGTGTGACATATTTGACAGGAAATCAGATTTTGCCTGATTAGCTCTTTCCGCATCCTCAACAGCTTCTATCATATGTGACTGATATGATTTTAATTTTTCAGCCATTTCATTGTAATCCATATACGCCTGTGTAAGAGGTCCGGCATTTGTTATGTCTATTCTATAATCAATATTTCCATGCGATACCTCTTCTAAGGCATTAGAGAGTATGGACATCTTATCACGCAGAGACTTCACAATATAATAGAAGCCCTGACTAAGCAATCCGGAAATAATCACAGAAATAATCAGAATTTTAATTATATATTTCCCATTTATTTCATAACCTACTTTTTTAACAAGCAGGTAATTGGCCAAAGTAACTAAAAGAAACATAATGATCAGGAAAACGCTTAATTCCTTTTTCATTTCTACTCTAAGGTTCATTTCAGCGTTACCGATCATCTTTGCATTTTTTACCAGTTTTTCCTGTAATTTCCTCTGCTCGGCAAAGAACCTTTTCTGGTCAGCTTCTATTTTTTCACATTTCTCTTTTACTCTTTGTTTTATCTGTTCAACTGAATCAAACTGCTCCATCATATTTATCACCCGCTATTTTTATCTGTTTATCAGAAACACAATTCCAGGCAAATACTTTTCAGCATCGCCTGGAATCTATTTTTCATATATTATTACCTTGATAAATACATTATCCTATGTTCTGAGCCTCAATAAGACCTTTTCCACCATACATTTCTCTAAGCTTAGGTTTTTCAATTTTTCCTGTAGGATTTCTTGGTATATCTGCAAAGATATATTTGTGTGGTCTCTTATATCTTGGTAATGCCTGACAGAAATCTGTTATCTCCTCTTCTGTCATTGTCTGTCCTTCTTTTAGCTCGATGATTGCACAGCTTACTTCTCCCAGACGATGATGAGGAATACCGATAACTGCCACATCATGTACAGCTTCATTTGTACGTATGAAGTCCTCTATCTGAACAGGATATATGTTTTCACCACCACTTATTATGACATCCTTTTTACGGTCTACCAGATGAATAAAGCCATCTTCATCCTCTTTTGCCATATCACCTGTATATAACCAGCCATCCTTTAATACTTCATCTGTTGCCTTCTTGTCATTATAGTATTCTACCATAACACCAGGACCTTTAACGGCAAGCTCTCCAACTTCTCCAGGCTTAACAGGATTTTTCTTTTCATCTACTATCTTAGTTTCCCATCCATATCCTGCTTTTCCTATACTTCCAACCTTGTGAACATTTTCAACGCCAAGATGAACACAACCTGGTCCAATAGACTCTGAGAGACCATAATTTGTATCGTACTGATGGTTAGGGAAGTATTCAAGCCATTTTTTAATAAGACTCTGTGGAACAGGCTGTGCGCCTATATGCATAAGTCTCCACTGCTTAATTTCATAATCCTCAAGCTTTACCTTTCCACTTTCTATAGCTTCCAGTATATCCTGTGCCCATGGCACTAACAGCCATACAATAGTACATTTCTCCTTTGATACTGCATCTAAGATATATTCCGGTTTTGTGCCCATAAGAAGTACAGCCTTACTTCCTGATAAAAGACTTCCAAACCAATGCATCTTAGCGCCTGTATGGTACAAAGGAGGAATACATAAGAATACGTCTCCTCTCTGCTGTCCATGATGATTCTGCTCGCATGCACAAGAATGCATAAGTGAACGATGCTTATGAAGAATTGCCTTAGGAAAGCCTGTAGTTCCTGAAGAAAAATAAATTGCTGCATCATCTTCATCTGTAAGCTTAATATCTGGATCCTTACTGGAATAGTTAGCAGTATGAACTGTATAATCCTCAGCAAAGGTTGGACAATTTTCACCTACATAAATAAGAAGACGACCCTTTGAAAGCTCATCACATATGCTCTCGATTCTTCCTATAAACGCATCTCCAAATACTAATACGTCTATCTCTGCCAATTTTGAACAGTATAATATTTCATCAGCTGAATATCTAAAGTTAAATGGAACAGCTAACGCTCCTGTTTTCAAAACACCGAAATAAACAGGGAGCCATTCCAGACAGTTCATCATAAGGATACCAACCTTATCTCCCTTTTTTATTCCGATCGAAAGCAGATAATTTGCAAATCTGTTTGCCTTCTCATTAAACACGCTCCATGTTATCTCTCTTCTATAGCTTCTACGTGTGGTCTGCTCTATGAGCTCATATTCCTTCCATGTTACTCTTCTGGTATCTTCTTTTTCAGGATTTAACTCTACAAGACAAACTTCATCACCATATTCTCTTGCATTTTTCACCAATATTTCAGTAATAGGCATATCTCTTCTCCGTTTCATATTATATCTTCACTTTATCACTTAAAAGTGTAAAACTATCACTATATCTAATATAGTTTGACCTAACTTTTTTGTCAATCAATACAGATGCAAATGGTAATATAGTTAAAATCTGCTGAAATGCTAAAAAAGATAAAAACGCTTTTGAACCATCAGTTTATTGTTTGCACCTTGAAACATAGATATAATCCAATTAGTTAAATTATTAATGACAAAGGGGGCTGCATATGGATAGTGTATCACAATTACTTGAAGAAATTAATACTGACGACCTTATCATAGTGCCATATGATGAGGAATACGATGGGGATTTTGATGAATAAAACTAATATAAGCTAAAAAATATAGCTTAAAGGGCCTTGTAATATGTGTAAAATAATAAACGAAAATACTATAGTAACACTATT
>JAZUFJ010000364.1:0-2476 GCA_045640645.1 Lachnospiraceae bacterium | reverse complement strand
CATAAACGACCGAAGATTCTTTTTAAGAGGTGAAACAAACTGCGCTGAATACCCGGAAAATGGTTATGAGCCTATGACCATAGCCGAATGGGATACTATTCTTTCACAGTATAAGGCCTACGGAATAAACTGCGTAAGATTCCATTCCCACTGTCCTTCCGAAGCCGCTTTTGTTGCTGCAGATAATATAGGTATGCTTCTACAGCCTGAGCTTAATCACTGGAATCCAAAGGATGCTTTCATAAGTGATTTAAGCTTTGAATATTATAAAACAGAATTGGAAGAGCTTATAAAATATTATTCTAATCATCCATCCTTTGTTATGCTCACCTTAGGAAATGAGCTTATTACTGATGATTTCGGGCACAGAAGGATGGACGAATTACTTAATATTGCCCATAAACTTGATTGTACAAGATTATACGCAAATGGTTCAAATGTACATTATGGAATGGTAGGATGTGATCAAAAAAGTGATTACTATCCATCCCAGTCCTGGTACGAACATTCATTAAGAGCTACCTCTGCCGGAAACATCGATACAGATCATCCTGAGGACTGCCCTGAGGCAATGCTCTCCACCCCTTTAAAGCTAAATGGTTATCTGAACAATCAATATCCTAATGCAAAAGCTAATTACGATGAAACTATAAAACTGATAAGAACAGAATATAATAAGCCTGTCTTTGGTTTTGAAACAGGACAATATGAAATATTGCCTGATTTCCATGAACTTAGTATGTTCAATGGTATATCTGAGCCTGATAATATAAAGATAGTATATGAAAAGGCAAAGAACCAAAATATGTTAGCTGATTGGGACAAATATGTAGAGGCAACAGGTGAGCTGGCTCTTATCTGCTACCGCGAAGAAATGGAGGCAGCGCTTAGAACAGAAGATTTTTCTGGTACATCTTTTCTAAGTCTCCAGGATTTTCCCGGACAAGGAGTGGCTCTTGTTGGTATGATGAATTCTCATATGCTGCCTAAACCCTATGATTTTGCCAAGCCTGAAAGATTTGAAATGTTCTGTAGAGATGCTTTGCCATTAGTTTTATTAGAAAAGTATACCTATGTGTATGGTGAAGAGCTTAAAGCTGAAATAAAAATAGCTAATTATGGAAAAGAAAAACTAAATGGAAAACTATGCTATGAAATCACAGAAGTGTCAAATGATAACAGCTCAGAAATTCCTATATCAAGCGGTACTATAAAGGGAAATGTAAATATAGAAAGTGGACAACTATCACATATAGGAGAGCTTTCATATACTTTAAACATGGATACAACTAAAAATCGCAGATTAAATCTCCGTGTATGGATAGAAAATGAAAAAAGTGAACAGGATACGAAGGGATTATATACAAAAAAAGAAAATTCTTATCCAATATGGGTATACAGAAATACACAGCCTATTTGTCCTGATGATGTGTATGAAACAGAATATTTAGATAAAAAAGCACAGGAAATACTTTGTAATGGTGGAAAAGTATTCCTGTGTCCAAAATCTTCAAAAGAAGCAATGCCTGCGTCCATAGGCACCCAGTTCTCAACTGATTTCTGGTCCGTTAACACCTTCAAGCGTCAGGAAGGTGGTATGGGACAGCTGATTAATGATAAACATCCTATATTTGAAGATTTTCCAACTGAATATCATTCAAACTGGCAGTGGTGGATAATGGCAAATACAAGAGCTGTAATACTACCTAGAAAAATCAATGCCATAATAACTGAAATGGACAGCATAGCATATATGCGTCCAATGGCAAAGCTATTTGAGGGCAGATACATGGGCGGAAAGCTTATGTTTTCATCTATGGGTCTAAAGGATATTTGCGAGTATCCAGAAGCTAAAGCTCTTCTTTCATCAATTTACAAATACATGGAATCCGATAAGTTTAATCCTATAGAGGACATTTCAGATTTCTTTTAATTATATAGTTATTTTCATTTTAGAATATCTGTGAAATCATGATCGCAATAAACATAAGCACACAACCAATTATCTCTCTTCCGCTCATGGCATCATGTAATACTACCCAGCCTGATAAAACGGATATAACAGATTCCAGGCTCATGATCAATGAAGCTATCGTAGGGTTAGTATCCTTCTGACCAACTATCTGAAGCGTGTATGCCACACCGGAAGATAAAATAGCTGCATATAAAATAGATCCGGAGGCTGCTAAAATATTACTAAGCACAGGCTGATCAAATATAAACATCAGAATAGTAGAAATTATTCCATGGACAAAAAACTGAATACAGCTCATCATGACCGGATCACTTTTTGTAACAAAGTAATCTATAGTCAAAATATGAGCAGTAAACCCTAATGCACACAGTAATAACAATAATTCTCCACTTCCAATAGACATCTCTCCCGGCTTAATAGAAAGCAAATACAGACCTGCTACCGCCAAAGCAACAGCGCCCCAAATTACAGGGGACACCTTTCTTTTTAAGAAGATCAGCC
>JAZUFJ010000363.1:0-2959 GCA_045640645.1 Lachnospiraceae bacterium | reverse complement strand
CAGAAGCATCATCTGCCGAAGCAGATGAGATAAGTCCTTCGCCATTATCTTCATTATTAGCTTCCGCATTATCCTGTGCTGAACTATTACCAGCGTTATCATTTCCGAGAAGATTGTCTATCATAAGATCTACTTTCTTATCTTCTGGGCTAATATTCTTTGCTGTTTCCTCAGTTTCCAAGCTTATTTCAGCATCTTTAGCTGCTTTGTCGCTACAGCCTGTCAGCATTATTCCGGTTATAAGTAGTGGAAGCAGGAACATTGATGACATTTTCATAAGCTTTGTAAAGAAGGTCGCTATCTTATACAAAGGATTTTCAAGACGTTTACGAACGTTTTTCAGCTCTGATCTAACCTGTATATTCTGTGGGCAGTGTGTTTCGCACTTGCCACATTCCTTACATTTTGAAGCATTGCTCTTTTCTTTTTTAAGAGAAGTACACATTACATAATCCATCATACCTCTGAAGAAACCATCAGTATATGATACGTTGTAGCATCTGAAGGATCCTGGAATATCAACGCCAAAAGGACAAGGCATACAGTAGCTGCATCCTGTACATGGGATCTTAACCTTAGCGTTAATAGCAGCTTTGATCTTTTCTATAGTCTTGTAATCACTTTCTGTAAGAGAATCAATCTCTGTTTCAGCTGCGATTCTAATGTTTTCATCAAGCATTTCCATAGAGTTCATACCAGAGAGAACTACAGATACCTCTTTCTGGTTATAAAGCCATCTGAAAGACCATTCAGCAGCTGACCATTTTCTATCAGAGCTTTCGATCGCATTAGTAGCGTCCTTTGGAAGGTTGTTTACTAATCTTCCTCCACGCAATGGTTCCATGATGATTACCGGGATACCCTTTTCATAAGCTGCCTTAAGACCTGCTTTTCCTGCCTGGGAATTTTCGTCCATGTAATTATACTGTATCTGGCAGAAATCCCAGTCATATGCATTTAAAAGATCGAGGAAAATAGGGGTATTTCCGTGATAGGAGAAGCCAAGGTTACGTATCTGACCTTTTTCCTGCTTTTCCTTTATCCAATCGAGAACACCTCTTTCAATAAGTTCGTTCCATGTTGTTTTATCTGGCAGCATATGCATAAGATAGTAGTCAACATAGTCGGTTTTCAGACGTTTAAGCTGATCTTTGAAATGCTTTTCCATTTCATCAACGTTCTTCATCATATAATGAGGAAGCTTTGTGGCGATATTAATCTTTTCACGACAGTTGTTTTTGGCTATTACAGTACCTAACGCTTCTTCGCTTCCACCATAAATAAAAGCAGTATCAAAATAGTTAATACCCATATCTATGGCATGCATGATTTCGCGCTCGATCTCTTCCATATCAAAGCCATTTCCCTTTTTGGGGAATCTCATACAGCCAAAGCCAAGAAGAGATATTGGTTCGCCCTTTTTGTTTTTTCTATAAATCATTTCTTTTCCTTTCTCACTGGTCATGCCAGTGGGTATTTAAAACTTTCCTACGTAATCTGTACCGGTCTGTGTCCTGAAAATCTCAGAATACTTTTCTGGATCTTTTTCCACCTTAAGCATGGTATCAAATGCCATTAAGAGCATTTTGTCCGGATTATATTTCATATCGCGCTTGTCGAAATCATCCAGCCCTGCTTTGAAACGGTCTACCTGGTACACTAAGATATCCGGAATAGTGATTCCTCTTACCTCTTTTTTACATAAAAAATCCTGATGATTCATATAATAAATGAATTCTTCATAGACTCCATCGTTAGAGGTGAGGCGACTATAGAAGTCTTTATAAAAAGCTTCGTCCATTCCAGAATATTCACATAGGGCCTTAGCCCAGGCCTCAGCCATTAAAATATCGCGTTCGCTATATCCCATTTTGTAATCCCTTTTCTTAATATTTGCATAATCAGTATCTGTGTGCTTATCCTATACAGTTTTGCATAATCAGTATCTGCAAGTATAACCTATACAGCTGTTAGATATTAGAATCAATTAGAGCGGTGTTTTTAATCCTACATAGTAATCATTAAATTCGTAGTAGTTAAGATCGTATTCTTCAAGCTCACCCATAGATTTTTTTGATATTACATAAATAGTTTTATCGTCCGGGTGATTGAAAAAGTCTTTTGCTACCTCATAGGTCGAAAAGTTTAGTCCTCTGGCAAAATAGTAATCGTTTATTGTAAGATCATTCTTTGCTGCAAAAAGAGCAAATGAATATATTTGATTGAAATCAAAATTATTTCTATCAAGAAGAACGATATGCTTAGACTGCCTGTTTTTTACTATCTCTTCAAAAAACTTTTCATCTAGATTATAACTGTAATTAATGCCGTTGTCGAATACGGAATCACTGCCAAGATCGGAATAGTATGAACTTGATATTTTAGCGTAATCACTGTGCTTGATCCTAATTATAGTATTTAGGTCCAGAAACTGTAAGGCTAAAGCGGTAAGTATGGCAATTATTACGAACTTCTGTGGCAAGATTTTTATTATTATTAAGATCGCCATGAATAAACAAAGATAAACAGCAGGCCATATAAGACGTCCGCTTGCCCTGAATATTTCCCATATATGTCTAATAGAATCGGTCAGAGGTATTTCGAATAACAGTCTTGTCCCAAAAGTAACATAATTGGAAGCGGCCATAATTGTTAAGATTATGATAGTAATAGCGACAGTGATTATATATGGAAATATGGTTTTGTTGGCTTTATCTGAAGCTTTCCCTAATCTAATAGAATTAGTTAAAGAAAAATAAACATTAAATAATAGTATTACAATCACAAGAATCACAGCAAACATCATAAGCATTAGACTTCCAAACCCAGGGTAAGCAAAGCCTTCATACTGGCCATCCGCATAGAGTGGATAATATTTAAGAAGAAAAGACCAGCCCATAGGATTAAAGATGGAGCTAAGGTTATAGCTGTAGTATCCCAGACCGCCAGACCCACTGTT
>JAZUFJ010000362.1:0-2801 GCA_045640645.1 Lachnospiraceae bacterium | reverse complement strand
ATATGTCATAGATGATATCGTTTTTTCTAAAGCTCTCTATTAGCTTATATATAGTCTCAATTGCAATAGCTGTAGCCACTATTCTAACTTTATTATTCTTCCCCAATATACATTCAATTATTTCCTGTATATTGCCATCGCTTCCACCAATAAAAACAGCATCAGGAGGCTCTAATCCTGCTAAAACATCAGGAGCCTTGCCCGAAACTATAATCGTATTTCCAATTTTAAACTTTCTCAGGTTTTTATCTATAAGATCAATTGCCTCAGTATTTTTTTCTATAGCATAAACCTTGCCATTCCACGCAGAATAAGCCATCTCCACAGTTACAGATCCGGTTCCAGCCCCAATATCATAGCAAATATCAGAATTTTTTAATCCAAGCCTGCTCATTACTACCGCTCTAACCTCAGATTTTGTCATGGGGCTTTCCCCTCTGATGAATTCACTATCGTCTATACCGGTTCGAGCTCTGTCATCATAATATTGATTAGTAACAAGCATTATTATTAGATTTGATTCCTCTATCTCTATAACTGCCCTATCAGTTTTATCGATTATATCTATTTCTTCGTTTTCAGATGTCTTTACCATGACATTGTCCAGATTAAAGCTAATCAGCTTCTCATCGCACATGTCCAGATTACTTCCAATAGATATTGTTAAGCCTTCAAATCCTGCATCATATAATTTTGATATAAGATATTTAGTGTTTCTACCACAAAGAATACATGTATTGTTATTACGTCTAACAATATCAACAATATTTGTATTCCTTCCATGGGCACTTGTAAAATAAGTTCCCTGCCATTTAAGCTTTAATTTTGCAAAAAATGAATTTATAGAAGAAATTCCTGGAATAAATTTCACATCAAAATCTACAAATTCTTCATTTATACCTGCTGCCAGGCTGAAGAACCCAGTATCTCCTGAAACTAATATGGCTATACTGTTGCTCTGCTGTAATTCTATAAATGTTCGAATTTCCTTCGGATCATAACTGTTATATACTATTTTATCGCCAACCCTATCCGTAAGCCTTTTAGAACCTATAATAATTTCAGCACTATCTATTATTTCCTTTGCCTGAAGAGATATAGTGCTTTCTCCCGTACCACAGCCTATAACATATATTCTCTTCATGGTGTACACCTCCATTTTAAAGCCTATTTTCCACTATAAGTTTTGTTACCTGCTCTATATTTATACCAGCTTCGACAGGTCGTTTAAGAACGGCTATTTTCATGTTAAGCTCTTTGGCTGCATCAATCTTTTCAGGATAACCCCCATTAACTCCCGATTCCTTTGTAATAAGAATAGCTGCACCGCTCTCCTTAAACATAGTAAGATTTTCTTCCTTTGAAAAGGGCCCCTTACCAACAATTAAATGTTCATTATCATATCCATATTCATTACATATCCTATAGCTTTCTTCTGTAGGAAGTATCCTTATATAGACTCTTTCGTTATAATTTCTTATTTTTGTCAATTGATAAGCTTCTTTTGCTCCCATAGTAGAAAAAATGATTTCATTATTTTGATTGGCCCATTCTATCATGGTATCAAGACTATCAAACTTATATATTCCTTCTGTTTCATCTTGTAGCGCGTCACGCTTTACCCTAATACGTTTTATATCTAAATCTTCACACACATTTTTAATATTTTGACTTACCTCTACAGCATAAGGATGTGTAGCATCGATAATTATATCAGGTGATTGTTCATAAAAAAGTTTTTTCATACCTTGAACATCCAGCCTCCCAGATCGAATTACAACATTTTTCAAATCTTCTATCAGGTTTTCACCATATTCTGTTGCTACACAAACCAGAGTATCATATTTGCTATTATTTAAAACCTTTGCAATTTCACGACCCTCTGTAGTCCCTGCAAATAGAATAATTTTATCCAATATGATATCCCCTATTAGTTATACCCTTATCTTTTTCAAGATAGCTTTGATCATTGCCAATAAATACTGTAGTGAACATATCCGCTTCATAGTCTTTAAGTTCGCTTAAAGACATAAAAGCTTTCTCCTCTTGCATACGCCCAATATTTCTAACTACACCACACAATGTATTTTCATTTTTATACCGAAGTAATATCTCGCAGGCTTTTTTTAAATGATTCCGACGCTTGTTACTTGAAGGATTATAGATTGCTATGCAGAAATCTCCTTTCGCGGCACATTCTAATCGATTTTCTATAACTGCCCATGGTGTAAGCAAATCAGAAAGACTGATAACACAAAAATCATGAGCAATCATTGCACCTAAAGCTGCTGAACCAGATAATACAGCGCTTACACCAGGAATAATCTCAACTTCTACGTCAGGATAATCTTTCATAAGCTCTAAAACAGGGCTAGCCATTCCATATACCCCTGCATCTCCACTACATATTATTGAAGCAAGTCCTTCCTTACATGCCATCTCATATGCTAAACGTACTCGTTCTATTTCCTTTAACATTGGCGTGGAAAGCATTTCTTTTTCTGGAAAAATTGGCCTGATAAGCTCAATATATTTTGTATAGCCAATTATAACCTTGGATATATCAAGAGCATGTTTTGCCTCTATGGTCATACCATCGCCCTTTCCAGGTCCAATACCAACAACATATAACTTCTTTTTAGGGGAAATAAACGAAGTTTTAGCTATTGCAATCGTTACGCCATCTTCTGATATCTTATGTACAATCAATTCTGGCCTTAAACATCCATCAGTTGAAATACTTCCTTTTATTGCACTTCGCTCACAGACATTGTCTGTGCCTGTAATATGCTTAACAAAAT
>JAZUFJ010000361.1:0-7330 GCA_045640645.1 Lachnospiraceae bacterium | reverse complement strand
CCTTAAATGTATCTTTAATATATCTTAAATATATCCCTTAGCCTTTAATAATTCTGCACATAAAACTGCTCCACCAGCTGCGCCACGAACAGTATTATGTGACAAACCAACAAACTTGTAATCATATACAGTATCTTCTCTTAAACGTCCGATAGAGATACCCATTCCTCTTTCGTAATCAACATCAAGAGTAACCTGTGGTCTGTTATCTTCTTCCATATAACGGATAAACTGCTTTGGAGCGCTTGGAAGATCAAGCTTCTGTGGCTCTCCAACATAGCTTACCATCTTCTCTATAAGCTGTTCCTTTGTTGGTTTCTTATTAAATCTGATAAATACAGCTGCTGTATGTCCGTTAAGAACTGGAACACGGATACACTGTGAAGTAATAACTGGTCCCTCTGCCTTTACAATCACTCCATCCTCAATATGTCCAAGGATTCTTAAAGGTTCCTGTTCACTCTTTTCCTCTTCACCACCAATATAAGGGATAATATTCTCTACCATTTCCGGCCAGTCTTTGAAAGTTTTGCCTGCCCCACTAATAGCCTGGTATGTTGTTACTATTACCTCTGTTGGCTCAAATTCCTTCCATGCAGCAAGAAGTGGTGCATAGCTCTGAATAGAACAGTTAGGTTTTACAGCAACAAAGCCTCTCTTTGTGCCTAATCTCTTACGCTGGAATTCTATAACCTCAGCATGTTCCGGATTAATCTCCGGAATAATCATTGGAACATCAGGTGTCCAACGGTGTGCACTGTTATTAGATACAACAGGAACCTCTGCTTTAGCATATTCATCTTCAATTGCTCTGATTTCTTCTTTTGTCATATCTACGGCTGAAAAAACAAAATCAACCTTTGCAGCTACTTCTTTAACATCTGCAACGTTCATTACAACCATCTTCTTTACAGCCTCTGGCATAGGAGTAGTCATTTTCCATCTAGGGCCTACAGCTTCTTCATATGTTTTGCCTGCGCTTCTTGCACTTGCAGCTATACAAACAACTTCAAACCATGGATGGTTCTCAAGAAGAGAAATGAATCTCTGTCCAACCATACCAGTTCCACCTAAAATACCTACTTTTAATTTTTCGCTCATTTTCTCAACTCCTCATATAATAGTGTTATATCTTTAAGCAATCACAGAACTTAAAAACTCTGTATTAAGCTTAATTACCTTTTCCATTGCCTCTTTTCCAGGGGCTCCAATAGTCAGACGTTTTTCTACACATGTCTTTAATGAGATTGCATCATAAACATCTTCCTCAAAAACATCGCTTATAGCCTTTAATTCCTCAAGGCTAAGCTCGTCAATACTCTTGTCTTTATCTATGCAGTACAATACTAATCTTCCAATAATAGAATGAGCATCTCTAAAAGGCACTCCCTTGACTACTAAATAGTCAGCTGCATCTGTTGCATTAGTAAAGCCCTTCATAGCGCTTTCTTCCATAATCTCTTTATTGAACTTCATTGAGCCCAGCATACCATTAAATAATGCAATACATCCTTTAGCGGTATCGAAAGCATCAAAAGACAATTCCTTATCCTCCTGCATATCCTTATTATATGCAAGTGGGATTCCCTTCATAGTAGTAAGAAGGCTCATTAAAGCTCCGTATACCCTTCCTGTTTTTCCTCTAACCAGCTCTGCTATATCAGGATTCTTCTTCTGAGGCATAATTGAGCTTCCGGTAGAATATGTATCATCAATTTCTACAAATCTATATTCATTACTATTCCATATTATTGTTTCTTCGCTAAATCTGCTAAGGTGCATCATTATAGTAGATAAAGCTGAAAGGAACTCTATGAGATAATCTCTGTCTGCTACAGAATCCATACTATTGAGTGTAGGGCCATAAAAGCCTAATAGCTCTGCTGTATACTCCCTGTCAAGTGGATATGTTGTACCAGCAAGGGCTCCTGATCCAAGTGGACAATAGTTCATACGCTCATATATATCACAGAGCCTTAAATAATCTCTCTTGAACATTTCAAAATATGCTCCAAGATGATGAGCTAATGTTATAGGCTGAGCCTTTTGAAGATGAGTAAAACCTGGCATATAGGTTTCAACATTCTCCTTCATAAGCCCATTAAGAGTAGTTAAAAGCTCCACAATAAGCTTTCGAACATTTACCACTTCATCCCTTGTATATAATTTCATATCAAGAGCTACCTGATCGTTACGGCTCCTTCCTGTATGAAGCTTCTTACCGGCATCACCTATTCTGTCGATCAGATTTGCCTCAACAAAAGAATGGATATCTTCATATTTATCTGTAATAATAAGCTCTCCTGATTCAAGATCTGTAATAATACTTTCAAGACCTTCAAGAATCTTATCTCGCTCTTCTTCTGTAAGAATACCCTGTTTTGCAAGCATCTTAACATGGGCTTTACTGCCCTCTATATCCTGTTTATAAAATCTCTTATCAAATGAAATAGACGCATTAAAACGATATACAAGTTCGTCTGTTTCCTTGGTGAATCTTCCACCCCAAAGCTGAGCCATTTTTCGCCTCCATAAATACGATTTATTAAAACTAGATTGAATTTTATCACACAAATCACAATGTAGCAACCTTTAGTACGCTAAAGTTTCTTTCATTAATATATCTTTAAAGAAACTACAGAGGGACGGTCTTTGAAACTTTCGAACCGTCCCTCTGTATTAAGCTCCCAGCCGGATTCGAACCGGCGACCTACGCATTACGAATGCGTTGCTCTACCAGCTGAGCCATGGAAGCAGCTTGCATAAAAGCATTTACAATTGCAAATTATATTAGAACAAATAAAATTTTGCAAGCAGTTTTTAATAATCAAAATCATCTGTGCCTTTTATATCATAATCATATCCATAATCCTCATCCTTTATATCTGACCTGCCATAATCCAATGTTTTTGGAACATGTTTCTTTGGTCCTGGAAGAGGATTATCAAGAAGCTTAACCTTCTTTTTAGGTTTAAGTTCCTGTTTATTTTCTTCCTTGCTATTTTCTTTATTATTTTCTTTAATCTTTTCTTTATTATTATCTTCTATCTGGTCTTCATCATCATAATAATATGATTCTGCATCAGCATTAGAATCTTTATTCTCTTTAAGAGCTTTATCCTCTTTTAATTCTTTATTTTCTTTTATATCCGCAGGTTTATTTCCCGTATTAACCGGTGCAATAGTTCTGTTCATAGTTGTCTTTTCATTCAGTTCTTCAAGAGTAGGAAGTACTATACCGGTCTTAAATAGCTGAGGTGCGTCCGCGTTCTCCTGTCCAAAAGAAGCAGAAAGCGAAAAATCATCTTCTTTATTAACCCTGGAAGTTTCCGATGTAAGACCTTTATTATATGATATATCCGGCATTGGAAGTCTTTCCTTTGGTGACCTTAGCTGGCCCTTTTCTTTTTCAACAATTTCCCTATACAGTCTTTCGTCTTCGCCTATGAATACAAGAGCCCTTGCTCTTTCCATAAACTGTTCCGAATCATCCTCTTCAACTGTATCTTCAATGACTGGTACTGATTGTTCCTGAATTTCAGAAATAATGTCTTCAACCTCAAAGGAATCTACCCTTGACAGCTCAGGATGGTGATTGTCATACATATATTTAAGACTACAGCTTGCTATAGCTATTAGTATCTCTACAAAGAAAAAAGTATTTCTATCCTTTGAAGATTCAAAAAGCAGTACAAACATAGAGCCCAAAAATACTATATATAAAGGAATAATATCCGAATTACCAGACCTTATTAAATAAAATGACCCAGCTACAGCTAAAACCATTAAAAACAAATACATGAGCTGATTACCCAGCTGATACCACGCAGCCTGCAATGCTGAATAAGTCTGTCCTGATTTGTTTGACAGGAAATAATAATTATCTGTTATCTGCTTGTCCTGACTATCTATCTCTCCATGGAAATTAGACATGATCTCCTTAAAACCAAATTCAACGTCTGTATCCTCATCTACTGTAATATCAAATCTGTTTCCATAGCCTTCCATAACCTGTGAAAAATCCACACTAAGACTTGTAGCTGAGGTGAAGGCTAATATCATAAACATCATGATAGCGCATGCAAAAGATACAAGAGCCATTAGCCATCCTTTTTTCACCTTACATATTTCATAAATACTAATAAATATAAATACTATAATATAAGCAGGTTCCATACATAAAAGTATGCCTGATAGGAAACCGCTCAGCACGCTAAAAACAACTGACTTTGCAAGCTTTCCTTTTCTTTCCTTTATTACACCCAAATATAAAGCCATGTTAGCAAAGAAGAAGGTTGAAAACAGCACCTGAGAATCATAAGTATATACTGCAAAAGCCTGTGTTGGCATAAATAATGTACACGCAGCCGCTAAAAGAGCACATATTCTGCCCCCTACCTGTCTTATTGTCAGGTAAGCAAATATAAGATTCAATATAACTAAAACAGTATTAGTGGATACAATAAGTGACTGCTCAGCTTCAAAAAATAAGAACAGAACAGATACTATCCTTGCAAGCAAAAATTCTGCCGGCTTACGCAATAGCTGAGGCACAAGATCCATTCCTGCGTTTGCAAGACTACTTTCGCTCATAATATAAGCTGCTCTATAAAATAAAGATTCATCAGCAGGAACAGATGATTTGTATGACATTCGGCTGACCATGAACAGAGCCACAATGGCTATAAATGAAATAATCTCGATAATATACCAGATCCATCCTCCATTAACCTCATTTGACAAAGCCATAAGCTTCGTCATAAGGCTAAGTAAAATGAACGCCAAAACAAGGATTCCCCCAAATACTGCCACATAGAAGAATCCTTCGTTTTGCGATATCATCTGATCATATATCGAGACAAACAAGACATATCCTAAAAAGACCAGTGAAACAATCGCGATTATGCTTGAAAAAAGTGTTCCCTTTTCTCTCATCGAATCATTTCCATTTAATTATTAATTATTTTCCCCAAAAACATCCACATTCATTTTTTATAATACTTGATTATGAAGTGGTTATAACATCTCTATTGTGAAATATCACGCTGCACTAGATATCTGCACAATCACGTATTAAGAAAGAGCCTGTTCGAGATCAGCTATAATATCATCTGCGTTCTCGATACCTACTGAAAATCTAATAAGATCTGGCTCTACTCCTGCTTCGATCAGCTGCTCATCGGTCATCTGTCTATGAGTATGTGATGCCGGATGAAGCACACAGGTTCTGGCATCTGCCACATGTGTAACAATACATGCCAGCTTAAGCTTGTCCATAAATGCAACACTTTCGTCTCTTCCGCCCTTAAGACCAAAACATAAAACACCACAGGTTCCATTAGGCATATATTTCTGTGCGCGTTCATAATACTTATCGCCTTCAAGTCCTGGATATCTAACCCATGCAACTTTTTCATGGTTCTTAAGATATTTAGCTACCTTAAGGGCATTTTCACAATGTCTTGGTACACGTAAGTGAAGTGTTTCAAGACCTACATTTAACAAGAAAGCGTTCTGAGGTGATTGTATTGATCCCAAATCTCTCATAAGCTGTGATGTAGCCTTTGTAATATAAGCTGCCTTACCAAATTTCTTTGTATATGTAAGACCATGATAAGATTCATCCGGTGTAGTAAGACCAGGGAACTTATCTGCATACTTATCCCAGTCAAAGTTACCACTATCAACAATCGCTCCACCAACAGTCATAGCATGACCATCCATGTATTTTGTTGTAGAATGTTTAACAATATCAACGCCAAATTCAAAAGGTCTGCAATTAATAGGTGTTGCAAATGTGTTATCTACAATAAGTGGTACTCCGTGAGAATGATCTGCTTCTGCAAACTTCTCAAAATCAAGAACAACCATTGCAGGGTTAGCAATTGATTCTGCCAATACACACTTTGTATTTTCTTTAAATTTTGAATTGAGCTCTTCAAGAGAAACATCAGGATCTACAACAGTACATTCAATACCCATCTTCTTCATAGTACATGTAAGAAGATTAAAGGTTCCACCATATACGCTTGAAGACATAATAACATGTCCGCCAGCCTCACAAATATTAAATACTGCATAATAATTTGCTGCCTGTCCAGATGAAGTAAGCATTGCTGCCACGCCACCTTCAAGCTCACAAATCTTCTGAGCTACAAAATCGTTTGTAGGGTTCTGAAGTCTTGTATAGAAATATCCTTCATCTTCAAGGTCAAAAAGCTTTCCCATCTGTTCACTAGTATCATATTTGAATGTAGTGCTCTGAATAATAGGAAGGATTCTTGGCTGTCCCTTTACCGGTTTCCAGCCAGACTGAATACATATGGTTTCTTTATTGTACTGTTCGCTCATTGTATTTATCTCCTGTGTCCTTTGCTTTTAGTTGTTGTAAAAATACTTTGATTGCAATTCCCTTGTCATAGTGACATATAGTTCCTTTGTACCTTCATTGTCACCGTTCTCTATTAACCTAATGCAAGGGTTAATATATGTATCATATATATTTTTATAAATATCCTGGCTTTCTTCAAGCTTATTTATTCTATTAACTATAGTTGGAGCTATGTCATAGTACTCGTTAACAAGTCTGCTTCCCTCTTCTGTCTCCATTAGATAGCTATCTCTGTAATTCTTTAACAGATTAATCTCATAGCAATCTCTGCCTTTTCCCAGACTATCACATACTGCTGTAGTGACATAACACAACCTTGACTTAAATCCACCATTTATATCTGCAAAGCTTCCTGGCTTGAGACTGTACTGCTTAAAATGAGCATTCCATTTTTCTGTCAGATTTTCGAGAAGCGCTGTAGTAGATTCTTTATTATATTCAATCAAACAAGGTAAAACATATAAAGTCATCTGAAAATTCTGATCTATATAAAAGTTACCACGTCTCTTACGCTTTGGCGTTTCTTCTTCACGTTTTATAGCAGCTGCCATGAAAGCATCTGTTACCCCGTTTATATATCCCGCCTTATCAAGTGTATCATTATATTCTTTGTCTATCTGATCAAACAGAGGTCTGTATTTATTATAAAAACCATGAAATGTACCGTCATAGCGGTCTCTCTTAAAGCCTTCCAGACAGCCTTCATTTTCAAACAGGAGGCTGATAAGGCTTTCTTTAACATTGATTTCCATTTCAAAAATCTCCTGTGATTCTATTCATCCCAATTGTGATATACAGCCTGTACATCGTCATCATCATCAAGAAGATCAAGAGTCCTCTGAAGGAATTTAATAGCATTTTCATCTGTCAGCTCAACATAATTCTGAGGGATCATAGTAACCTCTGCTGAAAGCATTGCAATACCTGCCTCCTCAAGAG
>JAZUFJ010000360.1:0-6386 GCA_045640645.1 Lachnospiraceae bacterium | reverse complement strand
TACAATGAACAATCCTAAGGTTGCAAGACGAATCTGTGACGGAATATGTAAGCTTATTTAAAACTATATTTTGGTATAAGCATCAGAAAGTATTGAATTTAAACCTCTGTTAACCACATAATTAAATAATAATAATTTGATATGTTTAATAGGTATTTAGTTTTAATAGAATAAGCTGTGAAATGCTATGTTTATTATTTAAATAGGCTTCATTGCAGGATATAAGATAAAATATGAACAGTAAATCACCGGATAAAGTAAAACAGTCAACAATTGATTTAGCATCAAAATATCTTGGAATTAGAGATTATATTCCACAGGATATGCTTGATGAACTGGAGCTTGCTTATAACGAAATAAAAGATAATAGTGATTTTAAGGCTGTTCATAGAATCTTTTCATTAAATGGTAATGAGATAAATGGAACATCTTTGGAAATAGATGGAAAATGTAGTGATTTCTCCCTATATACAGAGGGATGTCATGAAATAATGCTGATTTGTGCTACTCTTTCAGTAGAGCTTGAAAGGTTCTTAAGACGTGAACAGCACAAGAAGATGAGCCATGCTGTAGTATTAGATGCGACAGCCAGCGCTTATCTTGAAATAATCAGAGATGAATATATTGAAAAACTTAAGCTGGGGAATCACTCCTTTTGTTTTGCTCCCGGATATGGAGACGTACCATTAGAGCTTAACAGAGACATAGTAAGGATTCTTCAGGCTGATAAAAAAATTGGGGTTACCGTCAGCGACAGTAACCTTTTTATTCCTCAGAAATCTGTTGCAGGTTTTGTAGGAATTGGCAGCGAGGCCGCTAAAAAGAGCTGCCGAAACTGTATACGGTATGAGGGATGCGCACTACGTACCCAGGGTGAAGTGTGCTACCGAACTTAATATAATTTGCTAAACTATTGTTCTAGATTACAAACATATATCTAATCATTATTTCACTACGCTGGATGACTTGCATGACATTTTCATCCTGCGATTTGTGGAGGAGCCGTAGTTATTCACAGATTTGATATATAGAGCAGGAATGAGCAACCCGGATGGTTGCGAGAACCTGACATGAGCCATGGAAGGCGAATGGAAGGTGGTTCCGGACATAGGAATAATATTAAATTCAAATCTGTATGAATTACTAGGTGACGGAACCATGAGCAGGATGAATGTACATGCAAGTCATCATGGCTCCCAATATATATAATATACGCGACAAATTTTTAGTCAGGTTGAGCAATCTTTAATGAAAATTAAAATTAATAATTAATGCAATAACTAACAACATCGGAGAACAAATTATGCTGACACGTTTGAATCACGAAATGTTAATGTTTGATGGAGGAATGGGCTCACAGCTTCAGGCAAGAGGCCTTAAAGCTGGACAGATTCCCGAAGAACTAAATATTGATAACCCTGAAATGATAATCTCTATTCATGAGAGCTATCTTAAGGCAGGAGCAGATTTTATCACTACCAATACCTTTGGCTGTAACCGCCTAAAAATGGCGGAAGCAAAATACTCTGTTTCTGAGATGATAAAGGCAGCCATAGCAAATGCAAAGGAAGCCAGAAGACGTGCTGGCAGAGAGAATGATGCATATATTGCTCTTGATATAGGCCCTATTGGTCAGCTTTTAAAACCTATAGGAACCCTGTCTTTTGATGAAGCCTATGACATAATCGCTGAACAGGTGAGCTATGTAAAGGACGAAGTGGATCTTGTATTATTTGAGACCATGAGCGATCTTTATGAAATCAAAGCAGGAATACTTGCTGTAAAGGAAATGTGTGATCTTCCGGTTTTCACTTCAATGACTTTTGAAAAGAGTGGTCGTACTTTGACAGGCGTAGACCCTCAGACCTTTGTTAATGTTGTGGAGGGACTTGGTGTAACAGCTCTTGGTGCGAACTGCTCTATGGGACCTACAGAGCTTATGCCTATAGTGAAGGAATTGTTAAGCTATGCCCATGTTCCGGTATTGCTGCAGCCTAATGCGGGTCTTCCTATATATGAAAACGGAAATACTGTATATAAAGTCACCCCGGATATGTTTGCAGAAGCGATGCTTCCTTTAGTTGATGCAGGAGTAGCAGTCATGGGTGGATGCTGTGGTACTACCCCGGACCATATTCGTGCGGTAAAGAATGTTATACCGGTCAAAGCTGTCGGAGTGAAAAATGATTATATTACCAGCGTATCTTCACAGAATAAAACTGTTGCCTTAGATGGAAGGGTGGTAGTCTGTGGAGAAAGACTCAATCCTACCGGAAAGAAAAAAATGCAGGCTGCCATAAGAGAAGGCAGGTATGATGAACTGGTAGCAGAGGCTATCAGACAGGAAGAGGCAGGAGCAGATGTTCTGGATGTTAATGTAGGCCTTCCTGGAATAGATGAGCCAGCTGTAATGAAGAAGGTAATCATGCTGCTGCAGGAAGTAATCAATCTTCCACTTCAGATAGATTCCTCAAATCCTGAAGCTATAGAGGTTGCATGCAGATATTATAATGGAAAACCACTTATCAATTCGGTCAATGCAAAGGATTCTGTATTAGATTCTGTATTACCAGTAGTTAAGAAGTATGGTGGCGTAGTGATTGGTCTTACTTTGGAAGAGGGTATTCCACTTCTTGCAGAGGAAAGAGTAGGCTATGCAAAGAAAATCATAGACAGGGCAGTTTCCTATGGAATTAGAAAAGAGGATGTAGTTATTGACTGTCTTACTCTTACTGCCTCTGCCCAGCAGAAGGAAGTAGCGGAGACTCTTAAGGCAGTAGGTATGATACATGATATGGGACATCATGCAGTGCTGGGAGTATCTAACGTTTCTTTCGGTCTTCCTAACAGACCATTACTTAACAGGACTTTCCTGGCTCTGGCAATGCAAAAGGGACTGGATCTTCCTATTATCAATCCTTTGGATGAACAGCTTATGAGCACGATTGATGCTTATAATGTTTTATATTACTTTGATAAGGATAGTGTAAAATATATTGAAAAGCATTCTAATGATGTGGTAGCTAAAAGTCCATCAGGTGCTGCACAGACTGGAGCGGTCAATAGCGATGGAGCACAATCAGGAGCTCCACAGTCAGGAGAAAAGAAAGATCTTGGATTTATGATAAGACGTGGTCTTAAGGATGAGGTCTTTGATGAAACAAAGAAAGAACTTGAAACTAAAGCAGGTCTTGATCTTATAAATGATACTATTATTCCGGCGCTTAACCAGGTTGGTCGAGATTATGAAAAAGGCAGCATTTTCCTGCCACAGCTTATACAGGCAGCGGAAACTGCAAAGGTAGCTTTTGAGGCTGTTCAGGAAACCTTTACTGCTTCGGATAAAAAGAAAGGTCCTATTATCATATGTACAGTCGAGGGCGACGTTCATGATATTGGAAAGAATATCGTGAAGGTAGTAATGGAAAGCTACGGATATGAGATGATTGATCTTGGAAAAGATGTGAAAATTGATGAGGTGGTTAAGGGCTACAAGGACTACAAGCCAAAGGCTATAGGCTTAAGTGCTCTGATGACCACAACAGTCACCAATATGAAGATGACAATAGAGGCTTTAAGAGAGGCAGAGGTTGATTGCCCAATATGGGTAGGCGGCGCTGTTCTTACAGAGGATATAGCAAAGTCAATAGATGCTGATTATTATACAGAGGACGCTATGGCAACAGTTCGTCTTATGGAAAGTCTGAACATATAATTGTGACCGCCTTAGCAAGAATATGACTTGCCGGGTAAAATGAAGCACAAAAAAGCAAGAGAAAGAAAATCAGAATATAAATAAAATCTGAAAAAAGACAAATAAATAAAGGCGTAATACATGCTCGACAGGGAAGGAGGATAAATACATGGTAAAGCTTATTTTTATCAGACATGGTATGACGAAGGCAAATGAAGAGAAAAGATATGTTGGAAGAACTGATGAAATGCTTTCGTTAAATGGAGCGATGGAAATAGAGCAGAAGATAACTGAAAACCGGTATCCAGAAGTAGATGCGGTATTTGTTAGCTGGCAGAAAAGGTGTATTCAGACCGCAAAACTTATTTATCCTTTTTCTGAATATGTACAGATGAATGATTTCTCCGAATTGAACTTTGGGGATTTCGAAATGAAAACCTATGAAGAGCTTAAGGATGACGCAGATTATCGCAGGTTTATAGAAACGAGGGGAATAATCGCTCCTCGTGGCGGAGAGTCTAAAGATGTCTTTGTGCAAAGAACAAGAAGGGGTATGCACAGGGTAATAAACTATATAAAGGATTATCTGGATGAGATAAAAATAGCCTATTCCAAGTCTTATGTAAAAAACAAACCTTTGTGTGAGGAAGATTTTACCTTTGCCTGTATATTAAATGGAGGCACAATCATGCAGATAATGTCTGAATACCTTGAAGATGCAGGCGATTATTATGATTACAGTATTGGCTGTAGTGATGGCTATGAGGTAGAGCTTATGTCGGGAGATGATAATACTATTTCCTTAAGAATGATAGGCAGGCTCTAGGGCTAATATAATCATTTTTTAACACCAATCAAACTAATTGGGCGGCAATGATTTCCGCCAAAATTTCTATAATTATTAAGTAAAGTCTCGATGGAATCGCTAACAGATCTTCCAGCCGGGGCTTTTTCATTATCCTGGCAGCAGGCGCTGTAATCGTTGTTCAGATAATAATATTCATCATCTTTTGTTATGGCCATTGTATGCATCATTTCTGACAGATCATCTCCATTATT
This sequence comes from Lachnospiraceae bacterium, assembly GCA_045640645.1. Classification (GTDB taxonomy): domain Bacteria; phylum Bacillota; class Clostridia; order Lachnospirales; family Lachnospiraceae; genus JAZUFJ01. The sequence goes on along the minus strand of JAZUFJ010000360.1, from coordinate 1,633 downwards.
AAAAACAGTCACAATAAAAGCATCAAAGGTATCCTGAAAAAGCTTCATATTTTTAGGTGTAATAGCTTTGCCGGTAAGGAGCCTTGTGCGGTATCCATGCTCAATAAGATACTCATTTAATGCACTTGGAGATACTCCGAAAGCCCCATTTAAAGCTATTCCATGCTCTTCAAAGCATCTGAGCAGAACAGGAAAAGCCGGAGCATTGCCATCGGTCAGAGCTGTCAGAACATTGTAAAGAGACACAACACCACAAGTGTTAAAGTCGGGAGTCTGTGGGCTTCCGTCATTTTTTTTGCCAAAATACAGAGGATATTTTGCAAAGAGATTCTGGTCAATAATATGGGCTTTGTAGAGATATTTTTCTGTATTGTTATCCCATTCAGCGATATTTGCTAAAAAATGCTCTTTTATTTCGGCATCTGTGAGCCAGCGGGGAGCTGCTATCAGATCATAAAAAGATAGAATTGTTCCGTTTTCTATAACCTTTGGCACAAACTGGCACAGAGATTTGTAAGCAACAGAGTCCATTTCCTTATTTTTCAGATTTTTCATAAGAACAATCACATATCGTATACCGCCTGTAAAAACAAGCTCAATAAGATCGCCTACAAGGGAAAGACGTGTGAACAGACCAGTTTTATAGGCCTGAAGATTGTCTATTTCCTCATCTGTATCTTTATATTTTAATGAATTAAAGAAATTGTCAGTTTTTTTATCCATTTTTACACCTTTTTTATATAATTGATTGTGCTGAAATCCCATTTTTGATATAATTTTCGGTATGAAACTATATGTTATGATGCTGAGGTCAAAAGGTATTTCGACCTCTTTATACCAGATTTTCTTCGCTCTTTGACTCTGGTATAATATTATCTTTATTGATTGTAACATATTTATAGGTAGTTTAGCATACTTGTTAAAAAGAGTTTGGAGCAGGAGAGGAAAGTATGGGAAAAGCAGATAAAAAATCTACAAACAAGAATAATGGTGTTAGTACCTTAAAATCTATAGCTTTTAAAATAATGTCACTGGTTTTAGTGGCTGTACTGGTAGTAGGTCTTACCTCCATCCTGATACTTGTATCAAATTCCAGAAAGGCTATATCCAAGCAGGTACAGAATTATATGCTCTCGATGGCTACCCTGGAAAGAAATAATATAGATTCTGCTTTGGGTAATTCACTTGGAACAACAGAAGAATATGCGGCTATTCTTTCAGACGTTAAGGTTGATGGAATGCCTTCATCATATGCTTATTTAGTATCACCAGATGGAACAATGCTTTACCATCCAACCGAATCTAAAATAGGCTCACCCGTAGAAAACGAAGTGGTAACAGGTCTTGTTGCTCAGATAAAATCCGGTTCTGTTCCGGAGGATGCATGTGTTAGCTACCTTTTTAAAGGAACAATCAAATACGCAGGCTATGGAATTACAAAGACTAATTGTATCTTAGTAGTTACAGCTGATGAATCAGAAGCTTTAGCAGATATATCTAAGATTACTAATATTGCAGTGATTGTTTCTATAGTTCTTTTATTAATATCTCTTGTAGGCGCATATATTACAACTTTGTTTATAACAGCTCCTATTAAGCAGCTTACAAAAATTATTAAAGATACAGCGTCTTT
>JAZUFJ010000359.1:0-8481 GCA_045640645.1 Lachnospiraceae bacterium | reverse complement strand
AAAGCTGAAGATCCGGAAGTGATACCGCAAAGTAATCAATCTTCATTACATCAAAGATATGCTTCTCACCATAATCTATAAGCTTATGGAATCTTGAAAGAGCCTCCTCTTCTCGTGAAAGAGCCCTGTTTGCAAGTCCCTGGAACAATATCATATCTGCCGGCTGGTCATTGTAATACATCATACCTGCTGGCTCACCAGATGAAACAGACGCCTTTTCTAAGTATTCAACAGCCTTCTCTTCATCTCCCAATGCTCTGCAGGCAAGGCCAAGATAGTAATAAATGTTATTATCCTTTGCTCCTTCAAGCTTTCCTTCTCCCAGATTCTCAGGGAATACAAGCGCCTTTTCAAGCAATTCTTTAGCTTTTGCATAATCCTTATCGTTAAGCGCTTCCTTTGCCATCATTACAAGAGAAACTGTATACTGTGATGTAACCTTTCCTTCTCCACCTTCCCATGGATGGAATTTTCTTGCCATGATATAATCATATGCTTCAGAATATCTTCCCTTTAAGTTAAGCATAGTTGCATATTCTACGCACAGATCATCTCTCTTTTCAAAGGTTTCTTTATTCTTCTCAAATCTTTCAAGTCTTTCATCTACGCTCATACCAAGCTTTGCATATAACTGATCCAGCTCAAGGAATATTCTGGCATCACTGGTATCCAGTGAAAACGCCTTCTCCATAGCCTTTCTGGCATCTTCATATCTGCCTTCCTTGTTAAAATATGCAAGTGAAAGATTTCTCCAAGCTGTAGGATAGCTGTCGCAAAGCTTTGTTGACTGCTCCCAGAGCTCTCTTGCTTCCTTATACTGACGCTTATCATACATCTCATTTCCAAGATAATAAGGTGCCTTACTATCAGAAGGATTTTTGCTCATGGCATATTTTAATACTATGATATCCTCTAATTTATTAGGGAAGCAACAATATGGATTGCGCTCTGCAGCTTCTTTAAGAGCCTCCATTGAAGCCTCTTCATCATATTTTGACAGATTGTAAGCCAGATAATACTTAAGCATAGGGCTGGTAGATTTACAATTATTAAGTACAATCACTGCATTTTCATAATATCCTGCATCAGCATAATCTATTGCACATTCAATATATGTACTGAGTCTGTCACCTGCAAGACGGATTGTTTCCTCTAAACCTTCACCTGTAAGCTTATTAAGCTCAAATCTTGAAACGTAATCAAATTCATCAACCTTAAGGTTCTCTATAAACCAATCTTTTGCTTCATCTGATCTACCAAGTGATAATAGAATAAGACCCTTCAGAGCACGTGCCTTCACATTATGATAATTCTTCACAAGGCTCTTCTCGATAAAGTATAAAGCTTCATCAAATCTTTCTTCCTTTGCAGCTATTGCAGCCAGATAATAGAAGCTCATCTCCTGCTGTTCTGCTGTCCAGGTTGCCTTATAGAAAGCATCAAAGGCTTCGCTGTCCTTTCCCTGATATAAGCATGAAAGACCAAGATTGTAATATGCTTCACTATTATATGGGTTAGGATTCTTCCATGTAAGTCTTTCTATAGCAGTTCTAAAATATTTCTCACTTCCTGCGATATCGCCTCTTCTGAATAATAATAATCCGTAGGCATTATTTATTCTGATATCCTTTGGATCTCTCTTTAAGCCTTCAAGATAGTAATCCTCTGGAAGATATGTCGCATGTCTGTACTGTTCAATATGAAGACCTGTTAAATATAGTTCTTCATTTGTCATTATTTCAGAAGGCATTTTTGCAGCTTCAGCAGCTTCAGGCATTTCTTCAATAGTATCCTCTGCTTTTCTGTAGCTTAATATATGTCTTCCATTTTCATCATAAACAGAAAGTGTAATATCCTCTTCTCGTGTCTTACATTCTATATTCTCGCTAAATACTTCTACTGGAGAAATAGTAGTAATCTTGTCAAGTATTACTTCATCCTCTGTTCTAAGTATAATGCGGGCATTCTTATATTCACCCGTTGCATATACTATAACGCTTACTTCATCATTTTCCTTTGATAATGCCATGATAACTTCAGTATTGGCATTCTTTACTTTTCCTACCTTTTTATATGGCATAAAGTACTGAGTAAAGGTCTTCTCTTCAAATGGCTTAAGCCATGTAAAATCAGGCTGATTATCAGTATATACACCGGTCATAAGCTCGATGTATGGACCATTTTCATCGGTTAAGTTTCTATCCCATGCTTTTCCAAAATCTCCACATCCCCAGGTCCACTGTTTCTTACCAGGACTAATATGATGGTCTGCTATGTGAAGTATTCCTGCATCTACTCCATAATCATAACCGCCTACAAAATTGTATTCTGAATGGTGACACATGTAGCTTGTAGGAACCGGTATGTTTTTATATCTTGAAATATCTACGCCTGCACCGTAATCATGCTTATAATATACACCTGTTGCTATAGGGAATTTTGATACGTCTCTTTTTCCATGATCAAATACTGCCCTAACATCTGGTGGGAAAATAGACTGTGTATTTTCATTTACAGATACAGCTGGGTTAGCCCACCAAAGGAAGGTTTGTGGCATATTAGTTCTATTGTATAGCTGTCCTTTTATTTCGATAAAAGCTCTGTCTGGATAAAGTGTGAAGCTCATCTTTCCCTTTGTTCCATACATCTGATCAACTTCTGAACATTTAAGAGTCTTGCTTCCATCCTCATTTTCACTTATAACATAGTCCACTCTGTCATATGTAGTTGGTCTGTGATGCTGTGGCCAGTTGAATTCGATACCACCAGATATCCATGGACCTACAAGACCAACAAGAGCTGGTTTTATTACTTCATTATAATATACAAAATCATATCCATTTGTCTTGTCATAGGCTCTTTGGATTCTTCCACCAAGCTCAGGAAGTACCATTACCTTGATATAATCATTTTCAAGAAAAACAGCCTTGTATTCCTGGTCTTTTTTCTCATCATAGATCTTGTCTATTACAGGAAGTGGGTATACCTTTCCTGAACTGCCCTGATATACTCTTTTTTCTAAAAACATAGGGTTCTTATCAGGTTCTCCTATGCCATAGGTTGGGATTTTTACTATTTCCTCCCATATTTCTACACAGTTTTTAATATGTTCCATATTCAGCCTCCCATTGACACTAATATAAAATATATGTTATTTCTAAAATAATAATTCAATTTGATTTCACGAAAGGACATGGTATGCTAGTCAAAGAAAAAGGAGTCCTTCCAGATTCGTATATCTATTTACATCCTGCCTCTAATACTGCAAAAGAAACATTTTTTTATCCTCTATGCTGTGGTAAATACCATTGTGATAAAAATTATGTTGTCTCTCGAACCAGTTTCGATTCTTTTCTCTTATTAATCGTACTACGTGGGAAAGGATTTGCCAAAACTGATACAGACAAATACAGATTAGAGACCGGTGATTGTCTTCTAATTGATTGCTATAAACCCCATTCTTATGGTACCCAAACCGGTTGGGACATTTTATGGGTTCATTTTGATGGACCACTTGCAAGAAATTATTATAATCTTATACCTCATGAGCCAGATTCTGTAACCATAAAAAACAGTGATTCGCTTTCCAGATATGTTGATAAACTTTTCATGGTTTTCCATAACAGGAAGAAGCCATCTGAGGCAGCAATGTCAAAATACATTATGTGTGCTCTTACCGAGATCATCCAGAATGATTCCGCAGAGGACACATCCCAGAGCATAGGCATGGAGGAAATCAGAAGCTATATATCTGAAAACATCGATAAACCTTTGACTCTTGATGATTTAGCAAAGAAAGCAAGCTTAAGTCCTTACTATTTTACCAGATTATTTAAAAAGGAAATTGGTTATACTCCGCACGAATATATTATCATGCTAAGGATGAACGCTGCAAAATTTTATCTTCGTGCCACCAATCTCGCAATTAAGGAAATTGCCTTTAGAACAGGCTATACTTCAGAATGCACCTTCTGTACATGCTTTAAAAAAGAAGTCGGTACAACACCTTTATCTTATAGAAACTCATAATATGAGCCTCGGTCCCTCTAAAAACCGAGGCTCAATTTTACTTTACTATTAATCTGATAACAGCTTATTTAGCCTCGTCACCCATGATTTCTTCATAGTTTTCTGGTGTTACTACTACTGCGTCTACTGCACATTCCATAGCTACATCCTTACCATCAATAATATCGAAGAGAGCGTTTACTGATCCTTCACCGATAGCTACATCTGAGAAGAATGCTGCAGCCTTCATACAGCTGTCTTTCTTGTATTCATCTTTTGCAAGATAAGCGCCCATACCTACTACACATGCATCTTTGTCAAGGTTAGCTGTTTCAAGAGCACGAACTGCACCAACTGTTCCTTCTTCGTTTGCACCAGTTACGATCCACTTTGTAATCTGAGGATTACCTGTGAAGATTGCTGCTGATGTAGAGTTACCCTTATCTGTTGTTCCATCGTAATCACAGTAGAAAAGTCTTCCTTCGCTTTCGAACTGAGGATATTTCTCGTTGATTGCTGCATATTCACCATCTGTACGAGGTACACAGCTTGATGTTGTAGACATTGTCATAAGAAGAATACCACATTCTGGATCATCTGCAAGACCATTAGCTTCGATATAATCGTTGATCCACTGTCCGTTTGCAAGACCGATGTTGTAAGCATCAATACCTACCCATGGAGCAAGCTTTTCGCCATTTGCTTCAAGAGCATCGTCAGCTGCTACGATAGGGATACCTGCTTCTTTACATGTATCTACTACTGTCTGTGAAAGTGTCTGGTCAGGAATACATGATACAATACCATCAGCGTTATTAGCGATTGCATTGTTAATATCATTTAAATACTGCTCTGGGCTCATCTTTGAGTCAACATAGAAGAATTCTCCGCCTGCTGCTTCAACTGCTGCCTTTGCTGCATTACCTTCGTTGATGAACCAGCTCTGGTCACCTGCTTTATAAATTCCGTATACAACGAGCTTTCCATCTCCGTTACGGTCATGAGCTACTTCTGTAGCTGCTGGTGCGGCTGCATCTGCTGCTGGTGCTGCTGCAGGAGCTGCTGCTGGTGCTGCACATCCGATCATTGATGCACACATAGCTGATACAAGTACAAGTGAAATAAGTTTCTTTTTCATTTTTGTTACCCTCCATTTTATAGATGTTTATTTATATTTCCATCGGTCTCCCGATTGGTGTCATATTATTAACCATTCTTCTTTGAAAGCTCAAGTAATCTCTTATCATTTCTTGTCTTTCTGATATAGTCAGCAGTTAAAGCGAAAAGAAGAAGTGCTCCTCTTGCTACATACTGCCAAAAGCTTGATACGTTAACCATTGTAAGTCCTGTGTTAAATGACTGTATAAGAAGTACACCGATAACAGTACCGAACATATTTCCTACACCACCTGAGAAAGATACACCACCAAGTACAACAGCTGTGATAGCATCGAACTCAAGGTTAACGTTTGCTGCAGGCTGACCAGAGTTCATACGTCCTGCGAAAATTACACCACCTATACCACACATAAGACCCATCATGATAAATGTGATTGTTACTATTTTCTGAGGATTAAGTCCGGCAAGTCTAGCTGCCTGTGGATTACCACCAATTGCATATACGCTACGACCAAATTTTGTCTTTGCAAGGATGAAACCAAATACTACAAATGCAATAATCATAATCCATACTGAAATTGGAAGACCAAGTACTCTGTTCTTACCTATTGCTATAAAAGTTGCATCTGTAATCGCTACTGGCTTTCCATCACAGATAATATATGCAAAACCTCTTATAATCGCCTGAGTAACAAGAGTTGCTATAAACGCTTCAATGTGGATCTTATTTACCATAAAGGCGTTAAAGCATCCAACAAGTGCACATACTACTAAAGTAAGTAACATTGCTACCCAGAAGTTCATGTTATGATCTGTAACAAGTATTGCAGCGAATACTCCTGCAAAGGCACACAATGAACCAGGACACAAGTCATTCTGAAGCTCAATAATCAAATATGTATGTGCTACTGCAACAAGTCCAACAAGAGCTGCTGCTGTAAGTATGTTTACAAAGTTTGTTGTAGAAAAATAATTCTTATTGAGTACTGTAAAAACTGTAATAACTAGTAGCCACGCTACAATCAGTACAATTAGATTTCCGCTTAATTTTATTCTTCGCTCTTTCATTTCTATTCCTCCTCCATCATTCCAAGGCTTAGCAGTAAATCTTCTGTAGCGTTCTCTCTTTCGACTTCGCCACTTATCTTTCGTCCTCTCATTACAATAATTCTATCTGAAAGACCTATTACTTCAGGCATCTCTGATGAAATCAGTATTACGCCCAATCCTTGTTTAGCAAATCTGCAAATCATCTGATAAAATTCTGCTTTAGCTCCAACGTCAATACCCTTTGTTGGTTCATCAAGTATCAGTACCTTTGGCATTGTTGCCATCCAGCGGGCAACAATACATTTCTGCTGATTACCACCGGAAAGCTCCACTATTTTCTTTTCCTTAGAAGGAGTTTTTATTGCAAAATCACTGATTCCTTTTTCAGCGGCTTCGCGTTCTTTCTTTACATCTATCACTCCAAGGCTATTAGAGTTAGCATCAAGAAGTGAAACGTTTATGTTTTCTGAAACACTTAGGTTTGCCAAGATTCCCTGGGTTTTTCTGTCCTCTGGAACAAGTACAATTCCGTGCTTCTTTGCTTCGCCGGGATCCTTAAGAACAACCTTCTTACCTTCAAGATAAACCTCTCCGCCAGTCATCTTGTCTGCTCCTATGATTGCTCTCATCGTTTCTGTTCTACCAGCTCCTACCAGACCGGAAAAACCTAAGACTTCTCCTGCTCTTAAAGTAAAAGAAACGTTCTCAACATAATCACTTGAGATATTTCTTACATCTAACAGGACATCTCCTATTTCTTTCTCTCTATCAAGATCTGAGAAAACACTTCCAAGATCACGCCCAACCATGAGCTTTATCAGTTCATCATTTGTAGTATCTTTTGTATTTACTGTTGTTACATACTTACCATCTTTAAAGATCGCAACCTTATCCGTAATCTCATTTATCTCATCCATTCTGTGAGAAACATAAATGACGATTTTCTTTTCATCTCTCAGCTTTCTAATAATTTTGAAAAGACTGCTTATTTCTGCATCTGAAAGACTCGCTGTAGGCTCATCGAAACAGATAACCTTAAGATTATCTCTGCTGTATGCCTTCATGATCTCTACCATCTGCTGATATGCTATTGAAAGATTTTTAACCTTTTCTGTTGGTTTTAATGGAAGCCCAAAATCTGCAATGATCTCTGCTGCCATTTTATTTGCTTTTCTATTATCTATTACTCCAAGCTTGTTAGCCGGCATACGGCCAAGATATATATTTTCTGCTATAGACAACTGAGGCAAAATCTGTCTCTCCTGATAAATAATACTGATTCCTGCTTCTATAGCTTCATGGGGATTTTTAAAATGTGCTTCTTTTCCATTTATCAAATACTGACCTTCATCTGGCTGGTAATCTCCATTAAGAGTTTTTAACAGTGTAGATTTTCCAGCACCATTTTCGCCGAGAAAAGCAAGTACCTCTCCTCCCTGTGCTGAAAAGCTGACACCATCAAGAGCCTTTACGCCCGGAAAGTACTTGGATATGTTTCTAAATTCCAAAGTATCAACCATACTTTTATCCTCCAGGTATATTCAAATGCTAAATGAATTTTTCATTAGCAATCACCTTAACCAACTTTCATTTTTCCAAATTGGTCGTTCACTACATGGATATTAACTCATGTTTTTAATTTTGTAATTCTTTAAAATTGCCTTGGTATTTAGAAAAATTGCCCTATACTTACAAAAGTATTTAAGTTTTGACAATAATAAAGTATTATGGCACTGTGCAAAACAATCTTTTGTTTTATTTGATTTTATATAAATTTTGCATATGATATTCTCAAAAACGAGGTAAAAATGGGCATAATTACCAACAAAACCAAAATATCACAACTAAAAAATCATCGTTTCATTGTCACTTTGTCTAATCTCGGTGCATCCATAATTTCTTTTAAAATTTTAAATTCTAATAATGAATTTGAAAATATTGCTATGGGTATAAAAGCAGATGAAGGCTCTGCAAATAATAATGCCCTCTCTGGCTCAACCGTCGGACCTGTTGCTGGAAGAATAAAAAATGGAACACTAAAAATATCTGAAACAGGCTCTACATATAATCTTGAACTGAATGATGGTAGTAATCATATACATGGTGGAAGTGAAAATCTTTCAAATGCTTTTTTTAATATTGATGAAGAATATAATTTAGAAGATTATGATTTAAATAAAAGTAATATGAAGGAAACCTCAACCAGCTCTAATACTATTATTTACAGCTATAAATTAAATGATGGTGTGGCGGGATATCCTGGAAACAGATTATTCAAAGTAAAATATGAATTGCTTGAAAATG
>JAZUFJ010000358.1:0-1942 GCA_045640645.1 Lachnospiraceae bacterium | reverse complement strand
GGAAAATATGCTCCAATAGCAGATCCTAACCCAAGCTATCATGGTGTATCATTTGCAGATGCTGTAGGACCAGCTGCTTTCGTAACATACATCAGAGCAGTTCTTTTAAGAGATACAGGGGCAACAATCTCACCATTTAATGCATTCCTGGTTCTTCAGGGAACAGAAACATTATCTCTTCGTCTTGAAAGACATGCAGAGAACACAAAGAAGGTTATAGAATATCTTTCTAACCATCCACTTGTAGAAAAGGTTAATCATCCTTCACTTGAGGATCATCCAAACCATGAGCTTTATAAGAAATATTTCCCTAATGGTGGTGGATCTATATTTACCTTTGAGATCAAGGGTGGACAAGCAGAGGCTCATAAATTTATTGATAATCTTGAGATTTTCTCACTGCTTGCTAACGTTGCAGACGTGAAATCACTTGTTATACATCCTGCCACAACAACACATTCTCAGCTATCTGAGGAAGAACTTAAGGAACAGAACATTAAACCAAACACTATCCGTTTATCAATCGGAACAGAGCATATAGATGATATAATTGCTGATCTTGAGAAAGGATTTGCTGCTATCTAAAAAATAGTATCGCCAAGATCTGATTGAAAGAGTATAATAGGGTAAAAGGTCTATTAACTTATCGTGTAAATAGGTTGGTAATATAGGAGGATGTATTATGTCAAAAATATATAAAACAGCGGCGGAGCTTATAGGTGGAACACCACTTCTTGAGATTACACATATAGAAGAAGCAGAAAAATTAGGTGCAAAGGTTCTGGTAAAGCTTGAATATTTTAATCCAGCAGGCTCAGCCAAGGACAGAATAGCAAAGTCTATGATAGAGGATGCAGAAGAAAAAGGACTTCTTAAGGAAGGCTCAGTTATCATTGAACCAACCAGTGGAAATACAGGAATTGGACTTGCTTCCGTGGCAGCAGCAAAGGGATATAAAACTATAATAGTTATGCCTGAAACCATGTCTGTTGAAAGAAGACAGTTGATAAAAGCGTATGGTGCAGAAATAGTACTTACAGAAGGCTCAAAGGGAATGAAGGGAGCTATCGCAAAGGCTGAAGAACTGGCAGCTGAGATACCAGGAAGCTTTATACCAGGACAGTTTGTAAACCCTGCTAATCCTAAAATACATAGAGAGACAACAGGTCCTGAAATCTGGAATGATACAGATGGAGAGGTTGATATCTTTGTAGCAGGAGTAGGAACAGGTGGAACAGTTACAGGCGTTGGAGAATACTTAAAGAGTAAAAAAGCTGACGTTAAGGTTGTAGCTGTTGAACCGGAAAGCTCACCTGTATTATCAAAGGGTGAAGCAGGAGCACATAAGATACAGGGAATTGGTGCAGGCTTTGTACCAGAAATTCTTAACACAGATATCTATGATGAAATAATAACAGTTAGCAATGAAAACGCTTTTATTACTGGCAGACTGATAGGAAAGAGTGAAGGCGTATTAGTAGGTATTTCTTCAGGAGCAGCATTGTGGGCAGCTATAGAGCTTGCAAAGAGAGAAGAAAATAAGGGAAAAACAATAGTTGCATTACTTCCTGATACTGGAGACAGATATTTATCCACTGCACTGTTCAATGAGTAATGAAAAATGATATAAGATTGTGAGGACATTTTACACGAAGCAATCTATTATATTTACCAAATTTAGTTTTGATGCCAACACTTTAAAATGCAAATAATAAAAAAATAAGCGGCCAAATATGGTCGCTTATAAATAGTTATAGAGGATGGTGATAAAATGTTAATATCAACAAGAGGCAGATATGCTTTAAGAGTAATAATTGACCTTGTAGAGAATGATAAGGGAGCATATATTCCTATGAAGGACGTAGCTAAACGTCAGGGAATATCATTAAAATATTTAGAGCAGATACTTCCTATTCTTACAAAAAATGATATAGTTGAGGCA
>JAZUFJ010000357.1:0-3612 GCA_045640645.1 Lachnospiraceae bacterium | reverse complement strand
ATTCCCGCTCATCCACCTTATTCAGATTCTTGTTCTTTCCCATATATGAGTCTCCTAAAAGTATTTCAGCTTTGAATTATAATAAGAATTTCTAAAATTTCACCATTAACCCTATTATATTATATAATTAGTAAGTTTTTTATTATTATTTTTATGCTTATGTTGTTTTGTTTCCAAGGTCATGATTCCTCTTACATACAAGCATGACGTGGAAACGTGACTTGGAAACTTATATTTTACATAATATTCACAGGAGGCTAACATGTCAAAAGATTATTATAAACAGCATAAATTTTTCAAAACAATACAGCTAATACTTCTTGTTTTATTTGCCGTTACATTTTTCTGTCTTTTGTATTTCGATCCTCTTATTAAAAATAATATATACTCTAACAGAAACCTTCTAACAATCTGTGTCTTTATATGGGCCTTTATGATATATTCTGCCATCTGCATTATTTTTGATTTTAAGCAATTAGGTAATTATGTTGTAGAGCATAACAGGCTTAATCAAAGTCTCTATGTTGATAATTTAACAAATCTGTATAACAGAAATGCTCTTGACAAAATGATCGAAGACTATAGCACTGAAAAGGATATTTCCAATTTAGGATGTACTCTTTTAACCATTTCTAACTTAGATGAGATAAATAGTAATTACGGAAGAGAAGCTGGCGATAAAGTAATTAAATCTTTTTCTTCTACTATTAATAATGCCTGCCAGAAATATGGTGTGATATTTAGAAATGGTGGAAATGAATTTCTGTCTGTTATAGAAAACTGCGATATGAACACTATTGAAAGCTTTGCTAAAGATCTTAATAACGCTATGAGCTCAGAGGAAAACCACATGATTGAGCTCTCATTTGCTTATATCCTAAATGCCAATGAAGGTCTGGCAAGCTTTACAGATATTATTTCAAAATTATACAGGATGTAACCGTATATATGGCTGATTTTAACCATTCCTACATAAGCAAACTGGTGTCATCAGCACAGTTCGGTGATTCCGATGCTTTTGCAGAATTATATGCTTTAACTTATAAACACATATTTAACTATGCTGCACACTTCCTGCGGGACAGCGATCTGGCCCAGGATGCTGTACAGGATACTTATATTTCTGCGTTAAAAAATATAAACAGTATAAAAGATCCGTCCCTGTTCGTGGCCTGGCTTAATCAGATATGCTTTCGTACATGCTACGATATGTATTATAAAAAGAATAAATCACATGAAATAGAGCCATCCGAACTTTTAGAACATATAAAGGATGACTATCCGGGACATGATCCGGAGCTGACCTTTGAAAATGATGATGAAATCACTCAGCTTAATGAAGCTATAAAGAAGCTCCCCTTTAATGAGCAACAGGTTGTAGTTATGAGATATTACAACGAGCTTAAGCTTGAAGACATTGCCAAAGCTTTAAGAATAAGTCGAAGCAGTGTAAAGCGCTATTTAAAAAGCGCTATTGAATCTTTAAGTAAAATTTTGAAGAAGGGGGTGTCTTAATTGTTTTTCAGATCAAATTATAATATGAGCAGAAAAGCCGCTGACGAAACTTTACAAAACGTTTTTTTAGCCTGCAATAAGGCGCCTAATTCTGTTTCGTTAGAAAGGCTTGTTATAAGAAGTCTTATAAAAAGTACATTTTCAACTGTATGTATGATAATATGTCATATTTTCCTGATATTAGTAATATTCTCTCCTCTTGCCTTTGTAGAAAAGGGCTTCAGAGTTGATAGGGCTATGTCTGCAGATGTAGCCATTGTTGATCATATGCTATATGAGGACAAGTTCGTTATCGTGGTATCCGGCGATGATATGAAAAAAAATGATATATATGGCAAGCTTAGAGATTCTACTCTGATAAAGCCAGAGGATATCTCTGCAAATGATGATGGAACATATACTGTAGTATTTCCATATCATAATGAAGATTTTGCCATCTATATTCCTACCAGTTCAGGAGGTACCATAAAAGCTGTACTTTCCAAGTATTAAAAATATGACCTAATGAATAACAATCACTAAAATTTTTGGAGCACATTTCATGTTTGATTATTCTAAAAAGAACAAAGCCTTAATGTTTATTGTTCTTTTACTAATAATAATTGGATTATCCGGATGTAAGGATAAAGATAAAGTAGAGATTACTGAAAAGGTTTCATCAGAAGGCTCTGCCATACGAGATAATACACCTATAGTTTTGGAAGCAGTTGCCGGTGGTGATATTGTTTATGGTAATGATTCCATAAAAATTGATGCTACAAATGCCTCTGAAGGATATCTGATGATAGAATATCTTGGCGATAGTAATAAGGTTAAGATGCAAATCCAGAATCAGGAAACTGCAAACTATACCTATGACCTTGCAGATGGTACTACCTGTATTCCTTTAACAGGCGGCAGTGGAGATTACCACATCGCTATCTATGAAAACATAGATGGAACGCAGTATTCATTCTTATTTGAGGACACCTTGACGTTTAATATTGAAAATGAATATGGCCCTTATCTGTATCCTAACCAGCGTGTCAGCTTCACTAAGAACAGTGATGCTGTAGCTATAGGAATGGATCTGGCTAAAGAGGCTACCTGTGATATTGAAGTTGTATATGCCGTATATGAATATGTTTATAACAATATCACTTATGATCATGATAAAGCTGAAAACATCAAAAGCGGATACCTGCCAGATGTTGATGTAACCCTTCATGAAAAGAAGGGAATCTGCTATGATTACGCTGCCCTTATGGCGGCTATGCTCAGAAGCCAGCGTATTCCTACCAGACTGGAGATTGGCTATGCAGGAGATGCCTACCATGCCTGGATAAGTGTTTATATCGTGGACATAGGCTGGATAAACGGCATGATCGAATTTGACGGACTTGACTGGTCCCTTATGGATCCTACCTTTGCTGCTAACACATCTGACAGCAAGCTTAAGAAATTTATCGGTGATGGCAGCAACTATACCAGCGTTTTCGTATACTAATTTTTAACATCTAATTGATACTACATATATTTGGAGGTTTCTACCTAATGAGTAAATCAAAACAAAAGCTTTTATCGAACAGAGAGCTTTCTCAGTTCTGTGATCAGATAGCAATGGTTTTAAACGCCGGCATCTCCCCCATGGAGGGCGTTACAATCATGTTAGAGGACATGACCTCAGCAGAGGGAAAAGCAATTTTGCAAAAAA
This sequence comes from Lachnospiraceae bacterium, assembly GCA_045640645.1. Taxonomy (GTDB): domain Bacteria; phylum Bacillota; class Clostridia; order Lachnospirales; family Lachnospiraceae; genus JAZUFJ01. The sequence goes on along the minus strand of JAZUFJ010000357.1, from coordinate 404 downwards.
TACTTGATAAATGCAACGAAGGAGATACCTTCCATCATAGTGTTGAGGCATCAGGTGTATTTCCTAAATATGCTCTTGATATGATTGAAATTGGAGAGCAGTCCGGTAAGCTTGAGGATGTAATGCATGCTCTGGCTTTTCATTATAACCGAGAAGAAAGTATCTCTGAGGGTATTAAGAGCGCTGTTACCTACCCTTTCCTCATAATAGCAATGATGTTGGTAGTAATACTTATTCTTATTATCAAAGTACTGCCTATTTTCAATCAGGTTTTTGTACAGCTGGGAACAGAGATGACAGGCTTTAGCAAGACCTTGTTAAACTTTGGATCTACTATCAGCAGGTATTCCCTGATATTCCTTATACTTCTCGCTGTTATAATTTTTTTATTTTTCTTCTTCACA
>JAZUFJ010000356.1:0-4207 GCA_045640645.1 Lachnospiraceae bacterium | reverse complement strand
GATACCGTCCTGTTTAAGGGAAAGAAAAATGCAGTTGACGATGATGAAGAGGAAAAAACAGCTGCTCCAGAGAATAACGATGAGGAAGACGCGGCAGCTAAAGGAAATATAGTAGATTATATTAAACACATTCCGGAAAGCAGCGTTATTATATTTACTGAAAAAAAGGTTGATAAGAGAAATAAGCTTTATAAAGCAATATCCGGATGCGGAAGAGCTGTAGAATTTAAAAGAATAAGCCCGGATATGATGAGAGCCTGGATAAGAAAAAGGCTCAATGAAAATAATATAAATATGAAAACGGACGCTTATGAGCTTTTTATCGCCAATTGCGGAATGGACATGCTTATATTAAGTAATGAGCTGGAAAAGCTTATGTGCTATGTGGCCGGAAGAGATGTTATCACTGTTAAGGATGTTGAAGCCATATGCACAGTCCAAATAGAGGATAAGATATTTGATATGCTTAATGCTGTGGCAGATCATAATAAGAAGCTGGCTCTTAAGCTATATGACGATTTGCTGGTATTAAAGACTCCGCCTGCAAAGATTCTGTCTATGCTTGTAGGACAGTTTAACAGGCTGTACCAGGTAAAACTGCTAAAGAAAGATGGAAATTCGGCAGATATGATATCTGATAAGGTCGGGCTGAGAGCCGGATATGTTACGAAGCTGTATATAGATAGAAGCGCAAAGTTTAAGGAGTCTGTTTTAAGGGAAGCTCTGGAGGAATGTATAGAGCTTGAGGAGCTTATAAAGAGTGGACGCATGAACGATAAAATGAGCGTTGAACTTATTATAGTTAAGTATAGTGACATTTCACTGCAGAAGTGATAATATGATGGTGACAGAATATCATATAGTTATAGGAGCATATTCAGATATGGAAGATTATACAAGAGATATTACAAGACTATTAAATGATGCAGTAGATAAAGCAAAGGAAATAGGCCAGGGAGCAAAGCTCAGGGCTCTTATTACAGCTGAAGAAGCTAAGATAAGAGAACAGTACTATCAATTAGGAAAGAAATATTATAGATTGTACAATGACACACCTGAAACAGAGCTTCTTGATTATGTTGATAAAATAAAAGCCAGCAGAGAAAAAATAGATGCTTTTAAAGCAGAGCTTAACAATGAAGGATCTGCAGAATATAAAGATGTAGTATTTGAAGACGTGGACTAAGGCTGGAAATTATGTAACTGGTTCCAAGGAAGAAAATTAGAAAGTATATTTAAGGAGGGATAACTATGGCAGGAATATCTCCAATAAGCGGAAATTCATCAGTAAACTATTATGGTGCTATAAGTAGTGGAAAAAGAATAAACAAAGCAGCAGATGACGCATCAGGAATGGCTATAGCAAAGAAAATGGAAAGCCAGTCAACAGGTCTTGATGTAGGCTCTCAGAATGCTAAACAGGGAACAAATTTATTAAATGTAGCAGATGGCGCTTTGGGACAGATAAATGATTCTCTCCAGAGAATATATGAAATTAGCGTTAAAGCTTCTAATTCATTTATGTATACATCAAAGGATCTTGGCGCTATGCAGGATGAAATTAATGGTCTTATGAGCGGTATCCAGGATATCGCAAAAGGAACAGAGTACAATACAATGAAGATTCTTGATGGAAACATGGCTGATATGGAGCTTGCTACTAATCCGGATGGAACTGGTCAGTCTATAAAGATGGCTAATGGTACTTTAGAAGCTCTCGGTATTGATGGCTATGATGTTACAGGTAAATTTGATATAAACAGAATTACCAGTGCTATAGATAAGGTTAACGAAGCCAGGAGCCAGGTAGGAGCTCAGACCAATGCATTAGAATATGCTTATAACCAGAACAATTATACAGCACAGAATGTTACAGCTTCGCAGAGCGCTATAGAAGATCTGGATATTCCAGAGGCTATTACTGAACAGAAGAAGAATCAGGTTTTAGATTCTTATCAGAATATGATGCTTAAGAAGAAAATGGAAGATGAGGCCCAGAGCGTATTGGGATTACTTCCACAGTAGAAGAAAAGCCGGTTGATTCCGGCTTTTCTTATTTTTTTGGATTGTAAAAAAACAGTTTATATTTGTTTATATTTATTTTAGAAATAGGGTGTTGACATCAATGTAGGGTAGTGATATGTTATGTACATAGATGTTAGCACTCTTTTGAGTTGAGTGCTAACAACAAGAAAACGGAGGTGAAGAGCTTGAAACTTGATGATAGAAAAAAGACTATTCTTTATGCAATCATTAAGACATATTTGGAAACTGGCGAGCCTGTTGGCTCCAGAACAATTTCAAAGTTTTCAGATCTTAATTTAAGCTCAGCGACCATTCGTAATGAGATGTCTGATCTTGAAGAGATGGGATATATAATGCAGCCTCATACTTCTGCGGGAAGAATACCTTCTGATAAGGGATACAGGTTCTATGTTGACCAGCTGATGGAGGAAAAGGAAAAAGAAGTTGAGGATATGAAAGAGATCCTCATCGATAAGGCAGACAAGATGGAGCGATTGCTAAAAACAGTTGCAAAATCATTAGCTGTTAACACCAATTACGCAACGATGATATCGGCTCCTATGATACATCATAATAAACTGAAATTTATTCAGCTTTCAAGGATGGATAAGGATAAGATAGTTGCAGTTATAGTAGTCGAGGGTAATATAATCAAGAACCAGCTGATAGATATTGACGGAGAGCTTTCGGACGAATCACTTTTGAAGTTAAATATTCTTCTTAATACAAACCTTAATGGTCTGTCGATAGAAGAAATTAACCTGGGAATGATTCAGAGAATGAAGGAACAGGCTGGAATACATTCAGAGCTTATAAGTCATGTAGTAGATGCAGTAGCAGAGGCTATAAGGTCTGATGAAGAGCTTGAAATATATACCAGTGGTGCTAAAAACATTTTCAAGTATCCGGAGCTTGCTGATAATGAAAAGGCCAGTGAGATTATAACAGCCTTTGAAGAAAAGAAACAGCTTACGGATATCGTAAACGAAACTCTAAAGTCTGATGGGTCAAAGGGTATTCAGGTTTATATCGGAGAGGAAACTCCGGTAGAAAACATGAAGGATTGTAGTATAGTAACGGCTACTTATCAGCTTGATGAGGGAATGCAGGGTACAATAGGTATTATCGGACCAAAAAGAATGGATTATGGAAAGGTTATGAATACCTTGAAGGCGTTGACCAGCCAGCTGGATTCACTATATAAAAGGGAAGATAAATAGGAAGGCTGCATTAAGCAGTGATTGCTGAAGATAGTGAAGAAGGCTTGAAAATAAATTTGAAAGGAGTTTTGACTTATCGTGTTAGATCAGGAAAAAGATATTAACGAAACTGACGAAGTTAAGGAAGAAGCTACTGTTAACGAAGAAGAAGTATTAGAAGAGGAAGTCCTTGAAGAAGCTGAGACAGAGGAAGCCACAGCAGATGTAGAGGAAGCTGAAACAGAAGAAAACGAAGCTGAGGGCGGTTCTGAAAAGAAGAAATCTTTCTTTAAGAAAGAAAAGAAGGATAAAAAGGATGAACAGATCGCCGAGCTTACCGATAGGGTAAAGCGTCAGATGGCTGAATTTGAAAATTTCAGGAAGAGAACAGATAAAGAAAAATCTCAGATGTATGAGATGGGAGCTAAATCAGTAATAGAAAAGTTACTCCCTGTTATTGATAATTTTGAAAGAGGTCTGGCAACTATTCCAGAGGAAGCTAAGGATGATCCGGTAGCTACAGGAATGCAGATGATATACAAACAGCTTTCAACAGAGCTTGACAATATGGGAGTGAAGCCTATCGAAGCTGTAGGATGCGAATTCGATCCTAATTTCCATAATGCAGTAATGCAGGTGGAATCAGAGGAATACGAATCTGGCATAGTGGCTCAGGAATTACAGAAGGGCTATATGTACCATGACTCAGTTGTAAGACATAGCATGGTAGCAGTTGTACAATAAAACGTACATTTAAAGATGTATAAATAAGATACGAATACAAATGATTGTAAGCAATCACGTACTTATTAGATAAATAAAACAGTACATAATAACAATTAGTATATCCTAGATATAAGGAGGAAAAAAAGATGAGTAAAATTATTGGTATCGATTTAGGAACAACAAACAGCTGCGTAGCAGTTATGGAAGGTGGAAAGCCTACAGTTATAGCTAATACAGAAGGTGCAAGAACTACTCCT
>JAZUFJ010000355.1:0-7409 GCA_045640645.1 Lachnospiraceae bacterium | reverse complement strand
CTCCTTGCACAACTCGCAGCTTAAAAAACAAGCTGCTCAAACAGTGCACCGACCTCGTAGCTAGAGTGCTCGTCCCTACGGAAGCCTCGACGGGAGCGCAAGCACATGTATATGCATCCGCTGCCTGGATTTTTAGAAATGGTTGGAGCAGGATACATATAACAAACAACCTGCTACTTGATTAGATTAATACTCCTCGCACATACCTAGTTTGGTAGTTCCTTGAAAGTGATAAATATACATGGTACAATCCAGTATATTGAGATAGAGAGTAGAATATAATGATTGAAATGAGATAGAATAGAGGGAGCAAAAACATGGCTACAGAAAATGATATTATAAAAATGCTGGATTCCTTGACCACGAATGAGGTATCGAGAATAAAGATAAAGGTTGAAGACGGTGATATGGAATCAGAGCCAGTTAGGGAGTATCATCATGGAAGATGTGATATTGGTAGTCCATGGGCAAGAGGATGCTCTTTTGATGTTTTGGAGTAATGAAAATGATTGATAGAGAACATGTTAAAAATACATTTTATAACTATACTGAAAAGTATGATTCCACAAATGGAAAGATAAAGCTAAAGATAGAGCATACCTATAGGGTTGCAGATTTGTGCGACGAGATAGCCAGGAGCATAGAATTAAGCGAAGCGGATATAGATCTGGCATGGTTAATAGGTATGTTGCATGATATAGCAAGATTTGAACAGATTAGAATATATAATACCTTTATTGATAAAGATTCTATTAATCATGCTTATTTTGGAGCGGATCTTTTATTTGGAAAAGCTGGAACAGAACAGGGTGATAAGGCATATGAAGGACGTCTTATAGATGACTATGTATGTGAACTTTCGGATGAAGATATGGATATTGTTGAAAAGGCTGTAAGATATCATAGCGATTACAGGATTCCTAATGAGCTGTCCGAAAGAGAGAGCATGTTCTGTAATATTATCAGGGATGCTGATAAAATAGATATTCTTAGGGCTAATCTCGATTTCCCTATGGAGGTAATATATAACGTTACCAGTGAAGAACTGAACACGTCACCTGTGACAAAAGAGGTTCTGAAGGCCTTTTTTGAACATGGAGCGGTAAAACGTGAGCTGAAGAAAACACCAATTGATAACCTGGTAGGGCATATTTCTTTAGTATATGAGCTGGTATATCCTGAAAGCTATAATATAGTAAAAAAACAAGGATATCTGGAGCAGATGCTTAATTATAAGTCAGAGAATCCTGACACTGTTGCAGATTTTAAGCTTATTCGTGATGAGATGCACAGATTTCTTGATAAATAGGTTGTGAAGCATTAAGTGCTTTTAGTATAATATGGCGTTTATATCAAGAAATGATGTAATGGTGTGGTATGTAGCCATAATTTGATGTTATAACGTATATAACAGAGGCATAGGAGTATGTGCAAGGTATCAGTATTAATAGCAGATGTCAGTCCTTTGGAGGATTCCGCAGTATATAATAAGATATATGAAGGAATAACAGATTTCCGAAAAGAAAAGGTCGATAAAATGCGTTTCGAAAGTGGGAAAAGGCTATCTGTCGGAGCGGAATATATATTGCTTTATGTACTTAAAAAATGGGGAATCAGTAAAAATGAAATAGAATATGAATATGGTGAAAATGGCAAGCCATATTTGAAAAATAAAAATATATATTTTAACGTATCTCATTCTGGCACAATGGTAGCCTGTGCTGTATCTGACGTTGAGGTAGGGATTGATATAGAAAAAATAAAAGATACTGATTATAAAATAGCCAAAAGATTCTTTGCTGAGAACGAAAATACTATAATCGATAATCAGGCCAATGATGAGCTTAAACGGGATATGTTTTTCAGAATCTGGACCATGAAGGAGAGCTTTATAAAAGCAACAGGGCAGGGCATGGCAACAGATTTAAGGTCCTTTGATATGGTTATTGATGATGAAATAAAAGTTTGCCAGGATGATATAAAAGAAAAATTTGGATTCCAGGAGATAGAAGCGCCAGAAGGTTATAAATGTACTGTTTGTACAAAGGGAGTGTCGCTTTTTGATGTGGATATAATGGACTGGAGTATCAGATTCGGCGTGGAAGATGTTGATTGTTAAGTAATATGTAGTAAAATAAAGAGAGATAATAATTTGGCACGAATATAATATAGCTGGTTTTGTAGGAAGGGAAAATATATGAAATCAAATGTGATTGCATTAGAAAAAAATATGGATTTTGATGTTATATATAATGAAATAGAGAAGGTATGCGTGTACAATGACCTTGATAAGAAATCTGGATTGAGACTTAGATTGCTTGCAGAAGAACTTTTGGGATTGATTCCACATTTTATGGAATATTGTAATGGCGAGCTTTGGGTAGAAAATCAGGACAATAACTACGAGATTCATGTATCATTTATAGCTAATGAGCCAACAGACCTTGAAAAAGAGCGCCTTATTGATATATCAAATACACGAAAAAATGCAGCTTATGTTGGTATTATGGGTAAAATCCGTGGTTTGATTGAAGGTATGATAGAAGGATATAAATTGGGAGTAAAGGCAGGATTAACATGTAGCGACCAAGATGTTCAGGGTTTCTATATGGCAGGAGCATATAATACCCCTAGCTATTCAGTTGTATGGAATCTGAATAATTACAGCAAAAACGTAAATGAAGATCATCAGAACGGAGATAAGGAAGAAGAGTGGGATGAGCTTGAGAAATCAATAATAGCGAACCTTGCTGATGATTTAAGCGTGGGCATAGCGGGTAATAAAGTAGATCTTATAGTTAAGAAAGCTTTTTAAGGTGTCAGGTATAGGTTTTTGATAAGCTAGTTTCAGAATGAGATAAGGATGAAATGTTATGATAGAAAAAATATATCCGGCAGTGGACGAAGCATTACCAGAGGTGCTGGCTTTTATTGAGGAGGAGCTTGAAAAATTAGGATGCTCCATGAAAACTATATTGCAGATAACTGTATGCGTAGAGGAAATGTTTGTTAATGTTGCTCATTATGCATATGGTAATGAAAAGGGTAATGTTTGGATGGCAATCGGTGAGATGAATGGCATGGCAGTAATATCAATCACTGATGAGGGTATGGAATTTGATCCTTTAGCAAAGGTGGATCCGGATATTACTCTTAGCGCTGAAGAACGTCAGGTTGGCGGTCTTGGAATATTTATGGTGAAGAAAAGCATGAATGAAGTCAGCTATGAACGTGCTGATGGCAAAAATATTTTCATAATGAAAAAAGAAATTATTTAATATGTTTATATTTTTGTGATTGTGCCGATATATAATATAGATTATAGGATGATAATGTTTTAGATAATAAAACAGGTTGTAAAAAAGGGCAGGTAATGGCCCGCTTAATGAACGCATGGATGCGAATGAAGGTTATCAAGGAGGAATTAAAATGTCATCAATAAATGGATTTGGAAACCAGGCAGATTATTCAAGTTTATTTGGAAGTTTAAGTGGTAATAATACACAGGCTGCTTCAAATAATTTTCTGTCAGAATATGCAAGTATTAAAAATGGCAGCTATTTAAAGCTTGCGAAGAAATATTATTCAAATGCTGCGGAGGGCACAGATAAGGATGCCCAGGACGCTGTAAAAGAGGTAATGAAATTAAATAATCAGGTTAGCGCTTCTGCATCCGGATTAAAAAATGCGGCAGATGCTTTAGCAGATTCTAAGTCTTTGTTTGTAAAGAAGGAGACTAAGGATGCTGAAGGTAATGTGAAGTCTGATTATGACAGGGATAAAATATATAAATCCATAAAGAGCTTTGTAGATAATTACAATGATGCCATAAAAAATGGGGCAGAATCTGATAATACAAGAATATTAAGAGATGCATTATCTTTGACTAATATGACTAAGAAGCATTCTACACTTCTTTCTGACGTTGGGATCACAATAGGAGAGAACAACAAGCTTTCAGTAGATGAGGATAAGGTAAAGGAAGCTGATATTAATACGTTGAAATCACTGTTTTCAGGTGGTGGATCCTATGCCTATATGGTATCAGCCAGAGCTTCAACAATGTTAGGATCAGCTAATAGCGAGAATAATAAGCTTGGAACATATAATGCAGGTGGAGGATATTCTGGAATAGGTCAGACTGGAAATATTTATGATGGATCATATTAATTACTGATATGAGATTAAGATATTATCTAAAATTTATGTGGGATAATATGTGGGATAGAAAGTTACTTGTTGACAAAAGCTTTGTATCATTATAAAATATTTCCCGTGCTGATAATATTTTGAATATGCAGTATAAGCAGAAATGGCGGAATTGGCAGACGCGCACGGTTCAGGTCCGTGTGATAGCAATATCATGAGGGTTCAAGTCCCTTTTTCTGCACGAAAAGGTTCAACCGAAAGGTTGGACCTTTTTTGTGCAGAAAGGGACTTGAGCCCGTTTGCTTCGCAAACAGGGTCCAAGGTCTCGGCGAGTGAGGAACTCGCCTCGGTCGGCGCAAAGAAGCGTCCACTGGACGCTAGCGCCCCTTTTTCTGCTGAATTGCAGAAGGGACATGAGCCCGATTGATTCGCAACCAGGGTTCAAGGTCTCGGCGAGTGAGAAACTCGTCTCACTTTTTCTGCTGAAATGTAGACAAGGTCGCGTCAGTTTTTTAGCAATAATTAGTATCTTTGCATCAGTATAACGGATTGAAAATGTGCTGGAAATATGGTAGAGATATTGTATATAGTTGATTAAAGGGAGAATGAGTATGTCTATTTTTACATCGTCAAAGAAACTGGGTTTTGGTCTCATGAGATTGCCACTTATACCTGGTGGGGCTGAAACAGATATTGATATTGAACATTTAAAAAAGATGGTAGATCATTTCATGGAGCAGGGCTTTACTTATTTTGATACTGCATGGATGTATCATGGTCTACGTAGTGAGAAAGCTATTAAGAAAGCTCTCGTAGAAAGATATCCAAGGGATAGCTATACGCTTACTACAAAGTTCCATGTTGGATTTTGCGACAGCAAAGACAAGATGGAGGACTTCTTTAATACTCAGCTTTCTAATACAGGTGTAGAATATTTTGATTATTATCTTATCCATGATATTGAGAGAGGAAATTATTCTAAATATCAGTCCTATGATGCTTTTAACTGGGCTCTAAAAAAGAAGGAGATGGGACTCATTAAGCATCTTGGTTTTTCTTTCCATTCTGATGCAGATTTCCTGGATAAGGTTCTTACAGAGCATCCATATATGGAATTTGTACAACTTCAGATCAATTATCTTGATTGGGAATCTGATAATGTGCAATCACGCCGTTGCTATGAAGTGGCTCGTAAGCATAATACTCCTATTGTTGTTATGGAGCCAGTTAAGGGCGGTACTCTTGTAAATGTTCCGGATAATGTGCAATCAATGTTTAAGAATCGTGAACCAAATCTTTCTGTACCTTCCTGGGCTATTAGATTTGTTGCATCTCTTCCAGGAATAGAGATGGTATTAAGCGGTATGAGCAATATGGAGCAGATGATTGATAATGTTTCTTACATGAAAGAATTTAAGCCGCTTACAGAAGAGGAAATTAACCTATGTATTACAGCTGGCAAGATGATCTCAGGCGATATTAAGATCCCTTGTACTGGTTGTTCTTACTGTACAGAAGGGTGCCCTATTAAGATAGCAATCCCTAAATTGTTTGCCCTTTACAATCAGGATGGAACAGATTATGCAGCAGCTGTCGGTGAAGGAAGCAAAGCGTCTAAATGTCTGCAATGTGGTCAGTGTGAGAGAATATGTCCTCAGCATTTAAAGGTTATCTCTTACCTTAAAGATGTTGCAGAAAAATATGAATAGAAGTAATTATAAATAAAAAGTCACATTGTAAATTTTAAACGGTTATGTTAAAATAATTTCAATGGATTGTATCGCATCAAAGGATTGATATTACACCTTTTTGGGGAGGGCATTTGAGATGGTCACAGTAATTGAATCAATTCTTTATGCGATTTTTTTATTTAGATTATCTAATCACTTTATAGCCTTGTCGGCCATTTTGATCGGGCCTGAGGGCTATGAATCTTTAATCCGCGGAAGCATATCTTTCATTATTTTTGTCGGAGTATATATTTACCTGTTTTTCAAAAAACTTAATGGTGATGAGCTTGGCATGTCTGTGTCAGTATTTTTTAGTGGTTTTGCAGGATATCTTGCCACTGAATATCTGGGACAGTATTTTTCTATGCCTATTTCATTTATTCTTTATGTTCTCACTTGCTTTGGGTTTACGTATCTGCATTACAAGGAATGTACTAAACATGATAGAGGTGTATTTTCCTGGTATGTTAGGGGAAGCTCAACGTGGGAAGCCGTTTTGGCAGGTTTTCTGTATGGCCTTTTCGTAGATATCGGAATATGTGCAATGGTAAGGACCTACTATAAAACAGAGATGACGGCTTATGCTGTTATGAGGAATAATTCAATCACCGGTATAATGGTAGTAGTGCTTACAATGGCTGTATACCTTTTAGCTAGGGAAGCTTTAAGACAGCATAACTTGAATAAAAGTACAAAAAATGCTAATAAGACCCAGCAGGGGAAGGGTGATTACCATAAAGCCCAGGCAATGCAGAGAAGGATAGATGAGCTTCTTGAAAGACTGAAGTTTCTTGCTAAAAAAGATATATTGGAATCACAGGATGCTAAGAAGTTTGTGCAGATATATGATAAATATTCCAGTATGGTGAAGCGCTCCAATATGGAAAAAATCAGTATTGTATATTTGGAAACTGTATATAAGGATTTGAATGATCTTTTTGATAAATACAAATCTGTATATTTGGAAATGTATAGAAATATACAGGCTGAAAAGAAAAAGGCCGAGGAAAGAGAAGCTGAAGAAAGAAAAGAGAAGTGGAAAGAGAGCGAATACAGAAGCAGCAGAGAGACGGAAAAGAATAATTGGGAAAAAACTTCTTACACAGATGGTAGCAAAGAATCAGGAAAGAAGAAAAGTAAATTTAATAAAGCTGCGGGTACAGAAAGCGGAACAAAAGGTAAATATGGGCCAGATGCAGATAAGGGCACAGAGGATAAGCATAATAAAAATACAAAGCATAGCAAGAATAATAAAGGTAAGAAGAGCAGCTTTGATGACCGTGATTACTATCGAAATGCTAATTTTGGAAATGGCAAGGATAGTTCAGAAAACAGCAAATATAAAAAGGATAAGCCTAAGTGGTCTACTACATATTTTAAAAACTGCAATACAGAGACAGAGCTTAGAAGACAATATTACAAGCTGGTAAAGATATACCATCCAGATAATAAGAAGACTGGAGATAGTGAAATATTTAAAAATATAACAAGTGAATACAGATTCTTACTGGAGAGGTTGTAAGCCCAAAT
>JAZUFJ010000354.1:0-20647 GCA_045640645.1 Lachnospiraceae bacterium | reverse complement strand
TAAGAATGAATGATGTTTCAGCTGGCAATTTTACCATCAATAGTATTGCTTATTTATATATACAAAAAGGATAAAAGAGAAAAAGAACCATTAGGAACGTTATTAAAATGCTTTATATTAGGAGTAATCTCTACTATTCCTGCGTTGATTATGGAATCGATAGGCGAGGTAGTAATTGATGGTATTTTTGTTGAAGGATCAATAGCTTATGCGATGTTAGATGGCTTTTTAGTAGCAGCTTTTTCTGAAGAGCTCTGTAAATATTTTATGCTGAAATCACAAACCTGGAAGAGGCGGGAATTCAACTGCAGCTTTGATGGTATAGTTTACGCTGTTTTTGTATCTCTTGGCTTTGCTACCTTTGAAAATCTTTTATATGTAGTGGATGGGGGATTGTCAACAGCCATTACAAGAATATTTACTGCTGTACCTGGACATGCATGTGATGCAGTATTTATGGGATATTATTATAGTAAAGCTAAGTATGCTGAGCTCTCAGGAGATAAGAAAGAAAAAAAGAAGAATTTACGAAAAGCCTTACTGATTCCAATTTTATTACATGGTACATATGATTTCCTGCTTTCTTTTGAGGAGGAAATAGTAGGAGAAACTGTTTTAATATTGGGTATGCTTTTATGGATGATATTTGTTATCGCAATGTTCATCTTTACCTTTAGATTGATTAATAAGGCTTCAAAAAACGATAAATATTTTATTCCATATATGGATCTGGAGCTTAGGAATCCTTCATTTGTTTTAAAACAGGGTACCTGGATATGCAATTGTAGAAATATAAATTATGCAAATTTCTGTACTAATTGTGGAAGAAAGCGGGAATGATTTACTATGAAGTTAAAAACAAGATTATCTATTAATGCCATTACGACAGTATTGTTTCCACTGGTCCTGTTTATGGGATCTTTTTTTGTACTGGCAATGTATCGGTTCAGATATATTGTTCAAAGCCATAATACAGATCCGGATTTAACCTTTAGGATACAAAACAGGGCGATTAGGGGCTTTACTCTGCAGCTCTTTGTCTGTGTGATTATTATACTAATATTAAACAGTATACTTATAACAAGACAGACCTATAAGGGAATGGCAAAACCTATATGGGAGCTTACTGAAGCTATGATGAAGGTAAGCGAGGGTGATCTTGATTTCTCTATAGCAACAGATGGAGAGGATGAGCTTAGCAAGCTTTGTAATACCTTTGATATTATGCGTAGAGCCTTAAAAGAAACGAAGGAGACTAAGGCGAAATATGATGATGATAATAAGACCTTAATTAGTAATATATCTCATGATTTAAAAACGCCTATAACCTCTATTAAGGGGTATGTAGAAGGTATAATGGACGGAGTCGCTGATACTCCGGAGAAGATGAACCATTATATTAAGACCATTTATAATAAAGCAAATGAAATGGACAGACTTATAAATGAGCTGACTCTTTATTCCAAAATTGATACCAATCGCATACCATATAATTTTCATCGCATTGATTTGAATGATTTCTTTAATGATTGTGTTGAAGAAATAGGACTTGATCTGGAAAGTAAAAATATTAAGCTGACATATAATAACTATGTTGAAAACGGAACAAGAATCATAGCAGATCCAGAGCAGTTGAGACGAGTAATAAACAATATTATAAGCAATTCTGTAAAATATATGGACAAGGATGAAAAAAGTATTGATATCTGTGTTGTAGATAATAATGATTCTATACAGGTAGAGATAGAGGATAATGGAAAGGGAATCGCCCAGAAGGACCTTCCAAAAATCTTTGACAGATTTTACAGAACAGATGCCTCAAGAAATTCAGCCCAGGGAGGCAGCGGAATAGGGCTTTCAATCGTAAAGAAGATTATAGAAGATCACGGTGGATATATTTGGGCAACAGCTAAAGAAGGCGAAGGCTGCACTATACACTTTGTATTAAGAAAATATATGGAGGGTTAATGACATGAGTAAGATTCTTATAGTTGAAGATGAAGAAGCAATAGCAGAGCTTGAAAAAGATTATCTTGAGCTTTCAGGCTTTGAGGTAGTGGTAGAAAATAACGGTGATAAAGGTCTTGATCGAGCATTAAATGATGATTTCGATTTACTTATTCTTGACCTTATGCTTCCTGGAACAGATGGGTTTGAAATATGTAAGCAGGTAAGAAATGTTAAAAATACTCCTATCATGATGGTATCAGCAAAGAAGGATGACATCGATAAAATAAGAGGCTTAGGTCTTGGAGCAGATGATTATATAACAAAACCTTTTAGCCCAAGCGAGCTTGTTGCAAGAGTAAAGGCACATTTATCCAGATATGAAAGACTAATAGGAAGCAATGCTAACAATAATGAAATAGTAGAAATACGTGGTCTCAAAATTGATAAGACAGCAAGACGTGTCTATATTAATGGCGAAGAAAAAAATTTCACTACAAAGGAATTTGACCTTCTTACTTTCCTTGCCCAGAATCCTAATCACGTGTTTACTAAAGAGGAATTATTTAGCAAAATTTGGGATATGGACTCTATTGGAGATATAGCTACTGTAACAGTACATATTAAAAAAATACGTGAAAAAATCGAGCGTGATTCCGCTAAACCGGATTATATTGAAACTATATGGGGAGTAGGCTATAGGTTCAAGCTGTAAAAAATAAGGGCAGAGTATTCTGCCCTTATTTTTTATTAGTGTTATATTAATAATCAGTTCTTCCTAGCTGTAACGCTTACCCATTCTCCCTGGTATGTTACCTCTAATACTTCAAGACCTGCTTTTTTAACAGCTTCTACAACAGTCTCTTCCTTGTCATCGATAATGCCAGAGGTAATATATATTCCACCAGGTTTAAGCTGAGATGTTATAACAGGAGTTAATGGAACGAGAACTTCTGCTAAAATATTAGCAACTACTATATCATACTTTTCATATCCAACCTTGTCCTGGACAGTTTTATCATCAATAATATTTCCAATAATAAGCTCAAAATTTCTATCTGCTAAATCATTGACTTCCATATTATCTTTTACAGCATCAATAGCACATATATCAAGATCTGTACCTATACAGAATTTAGCACCGAATTTATATGCAAGTATGGAAAGAATACCGCTTCCTGTTCCTACATCTAAAAGAACGGTATCATTGTTTACATATTTTCTAAGCTGTTTAATACATAGCTGAGTGGTCTCATGCATACCTGTTCCAAATGCTGTACCCGGATCAATGTGTATAATCATTTTGTCTTCATCTGAAGGCTTTACATCTTCCCATGAAGGGATAATCAGGATATCATCAACATAAAACTGGTGGAAATACTGTTTCCAATTATTTAAAAAGTCCTCATCTTTTGTAGTTGAAGATGTAATAGTACATTCTCCTATATCCATAAAGGACTTCATATCTTCAAGCTCTGCTTTAACACTTTCAAGAATCTCTGTATTATCCTCTGCAGCATCGAGATAAAAGCTTAAATATGCTACACCGTCATCTTCAGGTCCGGCAGGAAGAATATCTACAAACATCTGGGCTTTTTCCTGTTCTGTAAGAGGAATCTTGTCCTCTATTTCTACTCCTTCTATTCCGATATCTGCCAGAAGAGAGCTTACTATATCTTCTGCATCTGTTATAGTCTTGATTGTATACTTGTTATATTGCATATTATATTCCTTTCACTTTCTCGCCTAATATTATTCTAAGCTTTGTACGTCTTATTATTTCATCAACTATCATACAGGAAATGATCGTTAAAATAAATAGTCCAATATTTGCCAGGACATTATTAATTCCTGGAGCCTTTGTTATAAACTTCCATTTTCTAAATAATAAGGTATATGGCCATAAAAAGACACTTTGATGTAATGCAAAATATGTCATGGATTTCTTTCCGAGCATTTCAAGAGGTTTAAATTTGATACTACTTCCAATCAAAATAATATACATACTTCCGAAAACAGCTGATAAAAGCATTAAAATATAGTTTCCATAGCAGTTCCAATACATCTCCAAACACATTTCGGATACCATGAGATTGGCTATAAAGCATATAACATTTCCTATAAAAAATAAAAGGATTATTCCTGCTTTTTTGATTCCGCTAAAGGCCACCAGCTTATCGATTATTCCTTTAAAGTTCTTTAAAAAATAACCAAATGACATAAAGCCAAGGACAATAAATGCTGTATCCAGATTCCACGGAAGCGCTCTTATGCTATTCTGGTCAAGGTATACGAATACCGCGCTAAGTACTAAAGAAACAGCTAATATAATAGATGGCTTCTTACAAAGCTTTACTATAAAGTAAAACAGAAGACTGGCTAAAAACAGGGTTGCCAAGAACCATAGGGTAGAATATCTTTCCTGCTTTATTAAATATATTAAATTTGATTTGAAGCCTGTATTATAAAGATAACCGGTCTTTGATTCCACCAAAACTATTAACATACCAAAAACTGCATATGGAATCAGACATTTCATAGATTTCTTTTTTAAATAATCCAGAAAATGATCAGTTAAATGAAAACAGATACCTGATATAACAAAGAATAGTGGGAGATGAAAGGAATAGAAATAATTCTTTATAAAGCCAATATCCATATGACCTAAAATCACTAAAATAATGCCTATTCCCTTTGCTATGTCAAGATAACTTTCTCTTTTCATATTTATATATTGACCTCTTTTCGTAATACTTGAGCTTATATCATATTTTAGCTTTGACACTCATGCTATATAATATCATAATAATATAAGCGTCAAAAGCAATTTTCTGCAGAATATAAACTATCAAATAGATATATTAGTCCCAATAATAGAAATGGAGCTTAACATGAACAACCTTTCAGAATTGATAAATGATATCTCATCAGCTGATAGCATAAAGAAAATAATCATAAGCAAGCCATCAAAGAAAACCTTTGAAATCAAAAAGGTAGTGATTGATAAAAAGGATAAGGGGTATCAGATATCAAAATATACTGAGAAACAGGTATTTCATGAGAATATATCGGAAAAAATGCTTACAGAGAAGGTAACAAGTCTTGCTGAAGATTATCGTCAGATAAATGCCTGGTCTGATGGCATGGAATATATTTTCCTTATCTCTAAAAAGGGAGAAATCAATTTTAAAAAGCACAAATTAGCCGAAAATACTGTTGTAGCAACAAGTACATCTCACAATAGGAAGAAAAATTACATAATAGAAGAGGGGCATACTGTAGCGCCGCTTGTTGATATGGGTATTTTTTCAAAAGATGGAAAAATCATTAACTCTATGTATGACAAATACAAACAGATTAATCGCTTTTTGGAAATTCTTGATGACGAAATAGGATCTTTAAAATGCGATGAATTAAATGTTATAGATTTTGGATGTGGCAAGTCCTATTTGACCTTTGTAGTTTATTATTATTTAACAGCAATCAAAAAGATCAAAGCCAATATAATCGGCCTTGATCTTAAAGCTGATGTAATAAAAAAATGTAATGAGGCAGCTAAAAAATACGGATATGAAAATCTTAAATTTATAGTCGGTGATGTTAACGGATTTAAGGCACCATTTGATGTTGATATGGTGATAACCCTTCATGCCTGCGATACAGCGACAGATTACGCTCTTTATAATGCCATTTCCTGGGAATCGAAAATGATATTTTCTGTACCATGATGCCAGCACGAGCTTAACAAACAGATAAATACAGACAATTTCTCTGCTTTGACCCGTTATGGAATAATCAAAGAACGTTTTTCTGCTCTCGCTACTGATGCTATCCGGGCTAATCTTTTGGAATATTCCGGATATAAGACCCAGCTCTTGGAATTTGTAGACTTTGACCATACGCCTAAAAATATCCTAATCAGGGCGGTAAGGAGACCTGTTATTGTTCCTAGTGTTAAAAAGAAAGCTCTTGAAGAAACAGAAGCTCTTATGAAGGAATTTAACTTTGACCCGACACTATATAAACTATTAGTCAATTGATTAATAAAAATTAGTTTTATCCGAGATTATCCGTTTATTTAGAATTACTATAGCTAAAAGTTACCCGATAGACATATTGATATGGCTTAAGCCCTTTGCTTTATCAATAATTAATTTAGTCGGAATCCTTTCCTGGAGGAGCTGAACATGGGAAATTATTCCTACCATACCATTTGATACCTGGATACTGTTAAGGATATTCATAGCGTCAATTATTGAGCTTTCATCAAGTGTACCAAAGCCTTCGTCTATAAACAAAGCTTCAATCTTTATTCCGCCTCGCTGAGCTATGGTAGACATACCAATAGATAGTGCTAGAGATACCAGGAATTTTTCTCCACCGGATAAGGTATTTACAAAACGTCCTTCTTCATCATCGCTGAATTTGTCATAAACTTTTAATTCCAGACCTCTTTTATTTGAGCCAATGTTTTTATCATCTGATCTGAAGAGTCTATAACGGCCATCATGTACAAGCTCAAGCATTTTGTTGGCGGCAGATATTACTGATGAAAACATGATTCCTAAAACATATCTTTGAAGACCGGTACCTGTATCGCCACGGAGCTTTTTGGCAAATGCCCAATCTGCTTCCGCTTCTCTGATTTTTTCTTCGATTCCGTCAAATTCTGTATTTAGATCATTATATTTCTTTGATAATCTTGAGCTTTCGCTAAGCATAGCACCGTGAGAAGATTCATATTTTTTAATGCTTTCGTTTGCAGAGGCAAGAATAGCTTCACAGCTTTCCTTATCTGGCTGAACCTTACCTTCCAAAGCTTTTTCCATATCAGCTATAGTAGCTTTTGTAGTATTAAGGTTAGCTTCATAATCAGATATCTGTTTTTGAAGAAGGTTCATACTATCAGCGCTAAGTATTTTTTCCCTTACTTCATTCTCATTAGAGTATTCATTTTCACTAAGCCATTTGATCAGTGATTGGTTAGCATCTGAAAGAGATGCCTTTGCATCTGCCAGTTCATTTTGAGATGCTACAAGGTTAGAGCTTGCGCTGGAATATGCCTCGATGGCTTCTTTTTCTTTTTTCTCAAGCTCAGCTTTTGTATCTTCATACTTTGTTATCAAAATATCAGTTTTTTCTATTATGGCCTCAAGGTCTTCTATGGAATTTATTCCAGCTATCATGCCTTCTTTAATTTGATTAATCTGAGCTTCTTTTTGGGAGTATTCTGTTTGTAGGCTATTTACAATCTCTTTTTGCTGATTATGGGCTTCAAGCTTTTTCTCATGCTGCGAAGTGATGTCTTGCAGCTCGGAATATTTATTATCCACCTCAGCTTTTTTACCTTCCACCATGGCTTTTGTTACAGCTCCATCAGCTATTTCAGCCTTTTTAGGATGATGAATACTGCCACATACAGGACATGGCATATTGTCAACCAGCTGGGAAGCGAGCTCACCTGTTATGCCGGCAATATATTTGTTTAAAAGGTCAGAATGCTCATTGGTAAGGGCTTCGTATTCAGCGGTTTTCTTTGTTATCAGCTCTTTTAAGCTATTTATTTCTTTATCAATCTTTTCTGCTTTTTTCTGCTCTGCAGTTATTGTTTCTTTAATAGCTTTTGATTCGCTATCCAGGTCTGAAAGAATACGGTAGTCAGCTTTTTTGTTCTCGTATTTTATTTTTTGCTCTTTCTCTTTTTCTATGTCATCTTTTTTTTGCAGATGAAGCTCGTATTTCTTTTTTGCTTCTAAAAGCTGGTTATTACAGGCCTCTTGTTTATTTTTAGCTTCTTCATTTTGATTATTTCTTTTTTCATATTCGCTTTTTAATTTATCTATTTCATTAAGTATTTCCTTTGCTTCATTAGCTTTTCTGGCTACATTAAGCTTTTCAATGAGCATAGCATGCTCATCTTTTTGACTTTCAAGTATTTCCAATTTGCTTTTGAATTTATTTAAATCTTCAAAACGCGTAATGATACTTAATAACTGATTTTGTTCCTTAAGAACCTTATCATAATCATTTTTCTTGTATTCATCTTCTAAATTCCTGATCTCAGAATCTTTAGAATCTATGAGCATCTTTAATTCTTCCAGAGTTTCACAGTTTTCTTCGCTGAGGCTGCTTTGGATTTTACTTTTTATTGCGGCAAGTTTTTCTTTTTTATCATTGGCCTGACTATACATATATTCTGCGATTCTCTGCCATTTATCTTCGCCAAAGATATTCATAAGTATTTTTTCTTTTTCTTCTGAGGATGAGGTAAGAAGCTTTTCAAACTGTCCCTGAGGAAGAATAATAACCTGTCTGAACTGGTCATAATCAAGACCAATGAGCTCTACAGCTTTATTATCAAGCTCTTTCTTTTTAGGGTTTTCAGATAAAACGAACCAGTCGCCGTTTTCGTCCTTTTTCATCATGCTGTATTTTTCAGAAAGATTTTTTCTCTTTCTTTCTAAACGTCTTTCAAACAGATATGTTTTACCGTCAATTTCAAAAATAAATTTTACAAAGGTATCAGTATCAAAGTCTGCTTTGGTGCATCTAAGGGCAGAAAAATCATCTCTTATATTACCGCTGCTTTTCCCGTATAAAGCAAAGGTTATGGCATCAAGGAGCATGGTTTTGCCGCTACCGGTTTCACCGCATATAAGGAAAAGACCTTTGTTATAAAGATCAACGAAGTCTATTTTTTCATATTTTGCATATGGACCAAAGGCCTGAAATTCTAAAGATAAAGGTCTCATTAGTTTTCATCCTCCATTTCTTCTAAAGCTGATTCGAATAATTTCATAAAATGTTCGCTGGGAGCTTCATCGAGAATATCCTCACAATATCTCATGAATATATTCTTAGGATCACCAGAGCTGTTTTCCAGCTCATCTATTGTCATGGTTATTTTGGCATTATCCTTCTCAAAGCTTTTTCCGGATACCTCAAAAAGATTAATAAATTTCTCTTTTAAGGCTGACAAGGTGCTTAAGCCAACAAAGCTATCTGTAATCTCAATTTTTAAATAGCCATTAAGAATGTCGCTATCGTATTTTGTTTTTAAAATTTCATCGAGAGTGCCGGTCAGAGTAAGCTTTTTATGGAGAAGTTTAAGCGGCACGATACTAATAGACAGATCATCTGTATCAATAATTGAAACACTCTTTTCCTGCTTTTCCTCTTTTCCAAAGGAATATGGCATAGGTGTTCCACAATATCTTATATTTTCCGCTATCTGCTGTGGACCGTGGATATGTCCGAGAGCAACATAATCAAAACCATCAAAAACGTCAGCGCTTACTATGGTAGCTTTGCCAATTTCTGCAGCTCTGTCGCTTTCTGAAGTTTCTGCACTTCCAATATAAGCATGGGATACTATTATATTTTTATGCCCTGGGATAAAGCGGCTGCGGTAATCATCGAGAACAACCTTGTAGGCATCCTCCATTGAGCTAATCTGCTCAGCACTGTCCTTATAAATTGTTTTGACCTTATCTGTTGTTATCCAGGGCAACAGGAAAATATCAACATCCTGGCAATTTATTATATAGGGATTGGCAGAAAGAGATCCGGCTATATAGACATCGCTTTTTTTCAATATTTCACTATATGAAGAGATACGTTCTGCTCCGTCGTGATTGCCCGCAATAATAAATATTTTGGAATCCAGCTCAGTATGCATTTTTGTAATGGCATAATCATAGAGCTCAAGAGCTTCTTTTGAAGAAATACTTTTATCAAAGACATCTCCGGCGATTATTATTCCATCTACACTCTGAGCCTTGGCGATATCTATTATCTGATCTATGAAATATTTCTGGTCTTCCACATAGCTTATACCACCTCTATAGCTCATGCCCAAGTGCCAGTCTGAAGTATGCAGTAGTTTCATTGCAGTATCACGCTCCTTTGAAAAATAAACTTTTAGAAAATATACTTATTTGTTTAATAGCAATCTATAAATATGGATATGAAAATTTCATTAGTCACTTACACCGTATAATTTATGTGATACAATGATGTAGGTTATGGAAGTACATAGCATGTGATAATCTGCTATAACAATCGATGTAAGAATACCTTCCATATTTCATAATTGATATAATCGCATTATATACTATGATATGGTCTTTTTATTGTACATCATTTTGAAATTTTTAAATGAAAGAAATCTGGTATCAAGAATTCAAAATGACTTTTGACCTAAACATCATAATATACAAACATGTATAAAAGAAATAGAAAGTCGAGAAAGATATGATTACAGAAAGAATCAATTTATATGAAAATGATGAATACAGCTATGAGCTTGCTTATGGCTTCGTACCTAATATAAGGCTTTATCTTCATGAAGATAGTACGGAAACTGATGAATCTGGTGAAAAGCTGTCAGAAAAGAAGCGTCCCTTCATGCTAGTGGTACCGGGCGGAGGTTATTGCATGGTAAGCCCTACAGAGGGATATATAGTTGCAAAGAAATTTTATGATGCCGGATATCAGACCGCAGTCATTACATATACAACTAATCTTCCTATGACAAAGCCTTTGTTAAAATGCGATATTAAGAATTTCAAACCAGAAGAGGCAGTATCACAACCTATGAAGGATCTTGCGAGAGCTATTAGAATAATCAGAAATAATAGCGGAGAATATGGGTTTGACCCGGAAAGACTGGCTATTTGCGGTTTCTCAGCCGGGGGACATCTTTGTGGCTGTATGGCTACAAAATACGATACAATCATTGATAGTAATGAAGAGCTGAATAAAATCTCCTGCAAGCCAAACGCAGCCATTTTATCCTATCCGGTAATAAGCTCAGGAGAATATGCTCATCAGGATTCCTTTAGGGCATTGTTAGGAATTGATGCTTATGATAATCCGGATTATAAGGAGCTTATGAAATATTATTCATTGGAGTATTCGGTAACAAAGGATACTGTACCATGCTTTTTATGGCAGACAGATACAGATGATCTTGTTCCGGTTGAAAATTCTCATTTGTTTGCAAGAGCACTTCATGAAAAAAAGGTTCCTCATGCGCTGCATATTTTTCCTAAAGGAGAGCATGGGCTAAGCGTTGCAGATCAGGATTGGGCTGATTGCAATTTTGGAGAGCCTTATAATATAGAGCAGCAGCAAAGAATAGCTGAAGAGATAAAGGCAGGACGATTAAAGCTTCCTAAGGATAAGGAAGAGTACATAGTAGGCGAATACGGTGCAGAGGCCAGGTTTGTTAAGAACTATGCAAGAGACGATGTGGCAGTATGGCCAGGTCTTGCTATTAAGTGGCTGGAAATAATAATGGGCTAGAGGTTATAACTATGTATCAGTTTTTTGTGGATCCCTCATGCATACATGATAAAGAGATAATTATTGAGGGCAATGATTACAATCACATAAAAAATGTTCTAAGGATGAAAATAGGTGAAGAACTAAATGTGGTTACCGGTGTAGATGATAATGAATACAGGTGTGAAATAAAAGCCTTTGAAGAGGAGCAGGTTATATGTACTCTTCAGTTTATTAAAAAGAATGATGTGGAGCTTCCATGTGCTATAACCCTTCTTCAGGGATTACCTAAAGGTGATAAAATGGAGCTGATTATTCAAAAAGCTGTAGAGCTTGGAGTATTTGAGGTAGTGCCTGTAAGCATGAACAGATCAGTTGTTAAGCTGGATCATAAAAAAGAAGCATCAAAGGTAGCCAGATGGAATTCGATAAGTGAGGCAGCTGCAAAACAGTCAAAAAGGCGAATCATTCCTGAGGTAACAAAGGTTATGACTGTAAAAGAAGCTCTTGATTACTGTGAGAATATGGAGGTTAAGCTTCTTCCTTATGAGCTGGCAGATATGGACGCCATGGGAAAGACCAGAGAGATAATGTCTGGAATAAAAAAAGGTCAACGGGTGGCCATATTTATAGGACCTGAAGGTGGATTTGCAGAGGATGAGGTAGATAAGGCGTCTGAAAAAGGCTTTTTACCTATTACTCTGGGGCACAGGATACTTAGGACTGAAACTGCAGGAATGACGTTATTGTCATGGCTGGTTTATCTATTGGAAAATTAACTAAAGAATTATACTATAAAACATCTGAAAGGATATAACATGCAGGCATATTTAGACAATTCAGCAACTACAAGACCCTTTGATAGCGTAAGAGAGCTTATGAGAAAGGTGGATGACGAGGTATATGGCAATCCATCAAGTATGCATCTGATGGGCGTAGCAGCTGAAAATTATATAAAGGAAGCAAAGCAGAATTTTGCATCAATATTAAAGGTAAATGAGAAGGAAATACTTTTTACTTCTGGTGGAACGGAATCTGATAACCTGGCGTTAATAGGCTGTGCTCAGGCTAACAAAAGGGCGGGCAATCATATTATTACTACAAAGATTGAGCATCCTGCTATTCTTGAAACCTGTAAACATCTTGAAGAAATGGGTTTTGAGGTGACTTATCTTGATGTAGATAAAAGCGGAAGGATTATTCTTGATGAGCTGGAAAAGGCCATTACGGACAAGACAATAATCGTATCCATAATGAGCATAAATAACGAAATTGGCTCTGTTATGCCATTAAAAGAGATTGGCGAATTAATAAAACAAAAGAATCCAAAGATTTTGTTTCATGTTGACGCCGTGCAGGGATTTGGAAAGCTTAAGATATATCCAAAGCGTATGAAGATAGACCTTCTATCAGTCAGTGGACACAAGATACATGGTCCAAAGGGAATCGGAATACTATATATAGATGAACATGTGAAGATTCAGCCTATCATTTTTGGTGGCGGCCAGCAGAAGGGATTAAGAAGCGGTACAGAAAATGTTCCAGCCATAGCCGGTATAGGCCTTGCTGCAAAGGAAATATATACAGATTTTGATGAAAAGATTGAAAAACTTTACGAGCTTAAGGATTATTTTGTAAAAGAGCTTAAAAAGATAGATAAGGTTATTGTTAACGGTCTGACAGAGGGAGATATCAGAGAGACCGCTCCCCATGTGGTAAGCGCATCCTTTGAGGGTGTTAGAGCTGAGGTATTGCTTCATTCTTTGGAGGATAAAGGAATCTATGTATCGGCAGGCTCTGCCTGTGCCTCTAATAAGCCATCTATCAGCGCAACCTTAAAGGCTATAAATGTTAGAAAGGAATTGCTTGATTCTACTATAAGATTTAGCTTTAGCGTTGAAACTACTAAGGAAGAACTGGATTATACTCTTTCTGTAATAAATGAAATAATACCTATGCTTAGAAAATATATGAGACACTAATGCTGCTTAGGTTTGTGCACGAAACAATTCGATATATCATCATTTTATAGTTTTGCCCCCACATCATATTATTGTTAACAAAATGTATTATCAGAATATATCAAGTAAATACATTAACAAATATGTATATTAGCGAAATACCGGGTATAGTATGGAGTTGATAAAGTAAGGTTGATATTATAAAATGGTATAAGTGTCAAAAGTAAACAATATAAGCATAGAAGCGAGGCTTTTGCACCACGATATGCGCATAGTGTTTAGGACTATACACGTAACAATCAGTTTGATCATGAAATTTAGATGGAAACGGAGAAAAAATGAACTACACATCTTTTTTAATTAAGTATACAGAGATAGCTATTAAGGGAAAAAACCGATATCTTTTTGAAGATGCACTGGTAAGACAGATTAAATTTGCGCTTAAAAAGGTTGAGGGATGCTTTAAGGTTAGTAAGACTCAGGGAAGAATATATATTGATTGCTTAAGCGAATACGATTTTGATGAGACTGTAGCAGCTCTTCAGTGCGTGTTTGGTATTTCTGGCATCTGCCCTGTAGTACATGTTGAGGATAATGGCTTTGATGCTTTAAAAGAGGATGTTGTTAAATACATAGAAGAAGCTTATCCAGAGAAGAATCAGACCTTTAAGGTTAACGCAAGAAGAGCCAGAAAGGATTACCCTATCGAGTCTATGGAGATAAACCGACAGATGGGAGGAGTAATACTTGATGCCTTCCCTGATATGAAGGTAGATGTACATGAGCCGGATATTCTTCTTACAATAGAGGTCAGAGAAAAAATATATATCTATTCAAAGGTTATCCCTGGCCCGGGAGGAATGCCTGTTGGCACAAATGGTAAGGCAATGCTTTTACTGTCTGGTGGTATAGATTCTCCGGTTGCCGGATATATGATCAGTAAGCGTGGCGTAAAGATTGATGCAGTATATTTCCATGCACCACCATATACTTCAGAAAGAGCAAAGCAGAAGGTTGTAGATCTTGCAAGACAGGTTTCGAAGTATTCTGGACCTATTAATCTTCATGTTATTAATTTTACTGATATACAGCTTTACATCTATGAAAAATGTCCTCATGAAGAGCTTACTATTATTATGAGACGTTATATGATGAAGATAGCAGAGTATATTGCAAAGGAAACAGACTGTTTAGGACTTATTACAGGTGAGAGCATTGGTCAGGTAGCCAGCCAGACTATGCAATCACTGGCGGCAACAAACGAAGTATGTACATTGCCTGTATATCGACCACTTATCGGGTTTGATAAGATAGACATAGTAGATATTTCTAAGAAAATAGATACTTATGAGACATCTATTCTTCCATTTGAGGATTGTTGTACAATATTTGTTGCTAAACATCCTGTTACAAAGCCTAATCTCAATATTATTAAGAAGCATGAAGTTAATCTTGAAGAGAAAATAGATGAACTTTTCAAAACAGCTATAGAGACACGCGAGACAATACTGGTGGAATAGAAGTGAAAGTAAGTCAGGATAAAGGTATAAATAGTATTCAGAATAAATACGGTATTAATAAATCAAATGAGCATGCGGTACTTTTTTGTATCGGATGCTTGTTTGGATTTTTGTGCTTTGTTTCAATTTATGGTTTCAGAGTATTGAATACTGGATATGATAGCTGGCTTATGATGGGAGATATGGATCTGTCACAGCATTATAATGGATGGCTGCATTATAGAATGGATCCATGGCACTTCCCTTTTGGTCTGATAGATTCCTTATCAAAACCGATAAGTGTATCTGTTTTATATACAGATTCCATTCCTTTATTTGCAGTGATTTTTAAGTTATTTAGAAATATTTTACCTACAACTTTTCAGTATTTTGGAATATATGGGCTAATATGCTTTATGCTTCAGGGCGGTTTGTCAGCTATTCTTATCAGGAGATTTTGTGAGAAAAAATGGCTGTGTATCCTGGGAAGCCTTTTGTTTATTTTAAACTTTCCATTGCTTCAGAGAATGTTTTATCATACTGCCCTATCTTCACATTGGATTATTATTTTATCTTTGGTTATCTGGTTCTATTGTGAAAATACGAAGCCTGTAAATAAAGGCATTATATATGCTGCTCTTGGCATTTTATGCGTTTTTATCCATTCCTACTATCTTCCAATGGTTGGAGCGATACTGTTAGCGGCAGTTGTGGACAAATATTTAAAAACAAAATCAAAAAAAGAGCTTGGTTATGGAGCGCTACAGATAATAGCTTTCTGCGTGGCAGCCTTAATAAGCCTGTTTTGTCTGGGTGGATTTTATGGCGAGAGCGCTGGTATAGGAGAAGGTATAGGAAGCTTTACCAGTAATCTGAATACATTTTTTAATTCGTTAGATATGGGACGAATAGGTATAAGCTTTCCGCTATATTATGAATTTCAGTACGAGGGCTACGCATATTTAGGAATGGGCTTTGTAATGCTTTTGCTATTATGCTTATGTCTTTGGGTAAGCTCCTGTATTTTAGTTTTTGCCTGTGAGGAAAACGATTATACTGGCGAATCATATGTGAGAATATTTAAGAAATATATGAAAAAGCATCCCACAAAAACAGTGCTTATTGTTTTATTTGTTTTTATGTCTGCTATGGCTATTCTTCCAATGGTAACAGCCAATGACAGGAAGCTTTTTGGCCTGCCGCTTCCATCTGTAATAAAGAAGGCATGGAATATTTTTAGATCTAATGGAAGATTTATCTGGGTACCAATGTATCTGCTAATAATAAGCATGATAGTATATATTGAGAGACATGCAAAGGAAGCGATTGTGATAGTACTTTTTTCGATTGTGACCTTATTACAGATCGTTGATATAAGTAAAATCGCAGGAGAAAAGCGTGGTTACTTTGCTACAGAACAGAAATATAACAGTCTTTACGATGATGAAGAGCTTAAGAGCCTTTGCGCTGGCAGGAATGAATTTGTTTTTATGTATAATGAAAATGACATAATAATGGATACTGCAAGGTATGCTTATTTTAATGATATGTCATTAAATAATTTTTATTATGCTCGAGATATAGATGAACAGGTAATGCGGGAAATAGATAAGTGGAGTGAGGAGTTTAATAACGATACTATAAAAGATGATGTAATATATATCTTTAAGAAAAGTGATTATAAGTCAGGTGAAAATAAGAATATAATTGAGCTTGAGAGAGCAGATCATATTTTCGTTACGGCAAAATAAAAAATATTCATAAAACAAAAAAAGGACTCTTTACAGGTCCTTTTGGTTGTTTGTATATTTGCCGAATACAATTTTGATTAGACAATGTATGGCTTAATAACAGCCAAAACGTCATCTGCGTTGTCTTCAGCATGGATATTTAAGTCGATTGGCTTAGAAAGATCTAAACTGAAAATACCCATAATAGATTTTGCATCAATAACATATCTTCCTGATACTAAATCGAAGTCACAATCAAACTTTGTGATATCATTTACGAAAGATTTTACTTTGTCGATTGAATTTAAAGAAATCTGAACTGTTTTCATTATTTTATCCTCCTTATTTAATATTCCTGATAAACAGGTTAGCTGCTAGAAAAATTTCTATCAACTTATGTAAATATCATAATTCTGAAAAAAATAAAAGTCAATATAGAAAGATGACGAAAAATAAGGAGCTTTTCATGAAAAAAATAGCATTTCATAATCTTGGATGTAAGGTAAATGCATACGAATTGGAAATAATACAACAAAAATTTGTGGATGCAGGATATGAAACTGTATCATTTGACGAGAAATCAGACATTTATATTATAAATACCTGTACTGTTACCAATATAGCTGACAGAAAATCAAGGCAAATGCTTCATCGGGCAAAAAAGATGAATCCGAATGCTATTGTTGTAGCCCTGGGCTGTTACGTGCAGACTGACACAGAAAACGCCAGGGAAGATGAGGCTATTGATATACTTATTGGTAATAATAGAAAATCAATGACCTATGAGATAGTGAGGGATTATATCAGAAATATGGAAAGCGGCAAGGCTAGTGAAGCTATAGCTGAAAGCGTGATTGATATTAATGCGGAATATGAATACGAAAAGGGCTTGCTTGAAAGTACACTGGAGCATACCAGGGCATATATCAAGATTCAGGATGGCTGTAACCAGTTTTGTTCGTATTGTATTATTCCTTTTGCCAGAGGCAGGATCAGGAGCAGAGACCTTACAGATATTCTTAACGAGGTCAGAGGGCTTGCTGAGCGGGGATATAAAGAGGTTGTCCTCACAGGTATACATCTTAGCTCTTATGGAATAGATAAGGAAAATGATAATAGTCCCAAGTCCTATAATGAGGCCGCCCGTGATGGAGAATATACTAACAGAGCGCTTATGCAGGTAATAGAAGAGGTAGGCAAAATATCAGGCATAGAGAGAATACGCTTAGGTTCTCTTGAGCCAAGGGTAATCACTCATGAATTCTTATCTCTTATTAGCGGTACAGATAAGATCTGTCCACATTTTCATCTTTCTTTGCAATCAGGGTGTGATACTGTTCTGAAGAGGATGAACCGACAGTATAGCGCTTCTGAATATCTTGAAAAGGTTAAAATGATAAGAGAATATTTTGAGCATCCGGCCATTACGACGGATGTCATAGTAGGTTTTCCTGGGGAAAGTGAAGAGGAATTTAATATTACCAGGGATTATCTTAATACTATTGATTGCTACGAAGCTCATATTTTTAAGTATTCCAGAAGAAAGGGTACTGTGGCAGATAAGATGCCAGGTCAGTTGACCGATAGAGTCAAAGGAGAAAGAAGCACAATATTAATCAGTGATTCTGATATCCGCAGCAAAAAATTCAGGGAATATTATATCGGAAAGGATATAGATGTTCTTTTTGAAGAGATTCAGACCATTAATAATAAAGATTACTATGTAGGCTATACAAAGGAATATGTAAAGGTGGCTTATGAAACAGCTGAAAAGGTAGGAAATACCATTATAAAAGGCAGCGCAAATGCCATGCTGACAGATGAAATCCTTGTATTTTCAAGCTCTGTGAGTTAAAATGTAATTTGAGATATTTTTGAATATAAGGAGGAGTATATCATGCAGAATATAGGGAATACACAATATTTTAAGGTTCAGACAGAGCCAGAAACAGGGGTACAGGTAGTATTATCTACAGTTTATGAAGCGCTTACAGAAAAGGGATATAATCCGGTTAACCAGATAGTAGGATACATTATGTCAGGAGATCCTACTTATATCACAAGCCATAATAATGCAAGAAGCCTTATTATGAAGGTGGAAAGAGACGAATTAGTAGAAGAACTTCTTGTTCAGTATATTAAAAATAATGGGTGGAAATAATGAGAATAATGGGATTGGATTACGGTTCAAAAACCGTAGGAGTAGCTATAAGTGATCCTATGCTTATTACTGCCCAGGGTATTGAGATAATACGCAGGGATAGCGAAAACAAAATTAGAAAGACCTATGCACGTATAGAAGAGCTTGCAAAAGAATACGAGGTAGGAAAGATTGTACTTGGTTTTCCTAAAAATATGAATAATACTGTTGGAGACCGTGCTGAAAAGTCCATGGAATTTAAGGAAGCCTTAGAGAGAAGGACAGGTCTTGAGGTTATATTATGGGACGAAAGGCTTACAACAGTTGAAGCTAACAGAACTATGATGGAGACCGGTATCAGACGGGAAAACAGAGGAAAATATGTAGATGAGATAGCTGCGATGCTGATTCTTCAGGGATATTTGGATTCGCTGGCTATAAAAAGCGAATAAAGAGGATAAAATGGATAAGATTACATTTATATCAGAAGAAAATGAAGAAATAGATTTTTATGTATTAGACCAGACAAGGATAAATGGAAAGAATTATCTGCTGGTGTCAGACAGCATGGAGGAAGAAGCGGAAGCGCTTATTTTACGTGATGATTCCAGTGATGGCGATACAGAAAGCTTATACAATATAGTAGATGACGATGTAGAGCTAAATGCTGTTGCAAAGGTGTTCGAGGAAGCGATAGGGGACGTTAAAATCGAACAGTAGCGATAGCCTATACATTGATCGGGAGGGGATAAATTGATTAATCAGACAAAAGATACTATGAAGATCATCCCTTTAGGAGGGCTTGAACAGATTGGTATGAATATAACCGCCTTTGAATATGGCGAGAGCATTTTTGTAGTGGATTGCGGTCTTGCATTTCCGGAAGATGATATGCTCGGAATAGATATGGTAATACCGGATGTTACATATCTGGTTGAAAATATAGATAAAGTTAAAGGCTTTGTTATCACGCACGGACATGAAGATCATATCGGTGCGTTGCCTTATGTTTTAAAAGAATTAAATGTTCCTGTATATGGAACCAGACTTACGATAGCTCTGATAGAGGGTAAGCTTAGAGAACATGGTCTGGATGATGTCACCGAAAGACATTCAGTAAAGTATGGTGATGTTATTGAGCTTGGTGATTTCAAAATAGAATTTATTAAGACCAATCACAGTATAGCAGATGCAGCAGCTCTTGCTATAACTTCTCCTGTTGGAACAGTAATACATACAGGTGATTTCAAAGTAGATTATACCCCGGTATTTGGGGACGCTATAGATCTTCAGAGATTTGCAGAGCTTGGAAGAGATGGTGTATTAGCACTTTTATGTGATAGTACAAACGCTGAAAGAAGCGGAACTACCAGCTCAGAGAAAACTGTAGGAAAGACTTTTGATACTATATTTGCTGATAATATGAACTGTCGTATTTTTGTGGCAACCTTTGCCTCAAATGTGGACAGAGTACAGCAGATATTTGATTCTGCATACAAATGTGGAAGAAAGGTTGCGGTAGAGGGAAGAAGCATGGTGAATATTCTCCAGACAGCTTCAGAACTTAACTATATTACTATTCCACCAGATACACTTGTTGAGATAGAAGAGCTTAAAAATTATCCTGATGAGAAAACGGTAATTATTACTACCGGTAGCCAGGGCGAGACCATGGCCGCTCTTAACAGGATAGCTACTAATGCTCATAAAAAGGTTTCTATAAAAAATGGAGATTTGGTTATCTTTTCTTCAAAGGCTATACCTGGTAACGAAAAGGCTGTATCAAAAGTAATTAATGGTCTCTGCCAGAAGGGTGCTGACGTTATCTTTGAAGATGCACATGTATCAGGACATGCCTGTCAGGAAGAGATAAAGCTTATATATACATTGGTTAAACCAAAGTATTCTGTGCCTGTTCATGGTGAATACCGTCATCTTAAAGCCCAGGCCTCCTTAGCAAAGGAGCTTGGAATGAGCTCAGAAGATATTTTCATAATGTCTTCAGGACAGGTTTTAGAGCTTTCTGAGGACAGCGCAAGAATAAGCGGTGAGGTAGCGACTGGTGCAAGATTTGTAGATGGTCTT
>JAZUFJ010000353.1:0-3742 GCA_045640645.1 Lachnospiraceae bacterium | reverse complement strand
GTTTGGAAATATTCCGGATTCAGATAAGATAGAAATTATTACCAGCGGAAATTATTATAAAAAAAATAATAAACACTATGTCCTCTATGATGAGGTATTTGAAAGCCCTAATGGGATTATTAAGAATGTGGCAAAGTTTGATGACAATTCTTTTAATCTGATAAAATCAGGCATGACAAATGTAAATATGGTTTTTGAGGAAAATAAAAAGAACATGACAAATTATATAACGCCATATGGGACTCTTATGGTGGGAATAGATGCTAACAAGGTTGATATACAAGAGACAGAGGACAATATTGATATTAATATTGACTATGCTTTAGAAATCAATTATGAGCATTACGCTGATTGCAAAATAAAGATGAATATAACAGCAAAGGGATCAGAAGGATTTCATTTGTAGTTATTTAGAAACAGTGAACCTGCAGTGTACAACTACAGGTTCATTTTTTTGTGCATAAAGGTATGCTAGGATTTCAGCACATTAATGATAGCACCTTGAAAATTTAATACTTGATTATGAAATGATTAAGCATTTCAAAGTTAGCAGCATTACAATTTTTCATGAACAAAATGTATAGTTTTCACGTATTATAGGAGGGATCGCTTATGGTAACAGCTGAAGATTTAAAGAAGGATGAGATGTGGTATGAAGCAGTTGATCGTTTGACATTAATGGAAGCACACTATAAGGATAGATGGATGATCCTTATGAACAGAGGTCTGGATAGTAAAATAGTAGTTAATCATGAAGAAAAATCTGTTAGGCGAGTAGATATTACAGATGATGAGCTAAAGATGATTAAAAAAATAGAATTAGAAAATGATTTTATTATTTATTATATGATTGAGGATGAGGGTCTCTGGCCTGATGGATGTACATTTAAAAGATATACATTGCCTTATGTTGGCAGAAATGAAGAAGAATATGAGATGGAACGGGAGGATGCTATAAAAGGATGTGGAACCTGTCCGGCATATGTGGTGAACATGGAGGATCCCCGCTGTTCGGAAATTACAGAATTTAGATATAATAATGTCGGAGGATTGCTTATAAACGAATCTTAATAAGCCAGGGGGAAAGTTATATGACGAATATTAAAATATATCAGGGAAATCAAATTGGTGGATGCATAACGGAGATATCAACTGATACAACTAAGATAATAATAGATTATGGAGAATCTCTTCCAGGTGCAGAGATTGCAGAAAATATCGAATATGATTGGGAAAAAGAAAAGGTAGATGCAGTATTCTTTACACATTATCATGGAGACCATATAGGAAGATTTATGGAAATACCAGATGATATCTCTTTATACATGGGTGAAGTGACCAGAAAAGTGCTAATAAATCTCAATACCGCATTACATAATAAAGATGTCGTCCAAAAACTGGAAAATAGACCAGGCATTTACCATTTAGAAATAACAAAGCCGATTGAGATTGGTGATATTAAAGTAACACCTTATTCAGTAGACCATTCTGCTTTTGATGCATATATGTTTCTTGTAGAGACTCCGGATAAGAATATTCTTCATACGGGTGATTACAGAGACCATGGTCATAAGGGCCACAAAAGAGATAAAGATGGTAACGATGTGAACGTTATGCTTGAGGTTATCAGGTGTTTTGTGAAGGATTTTGGAAGACGTAAGATAGATGTACTCATAACTGAAGGTACAATGCTTGGTGGTAGGGCAAATGATAAGAGATATTCTGAGGCGCAAATGTATGAAGATGCTAAAGCATTATTTAAAGATAATAAATATGTGTTTCTTAAAATATCATCAACAAACGCCGATTCATTAGCAACCTTTTATCATGCAGCAAGAAAAAATGGAATGGGGGTTTATGCTAATAGATATGTGCTGAATCAACTTGAAACATTCTCAGAAGCCGGTAAAAAATATACTGATTTCTATGATTTCAAAGAGGTCTGGCCAATACTATTTACCAACACTGAAGCTATGAATAATCCTAAATTTAAGCGAGGATATGAAGGTCAGAGGCAACATATGAGAGACGAGGGATTTGTAATTCTTGTGTCAGAATATGATAATTACGACAAATTGATTGATGAGTTTTCGGACTTGCCGACAATCTTCTTGTATTCCCTGTGGGATGGGTATATAACAAAAGAAAAGGGTAAAGGGGCTTATAACGAAAAGCTGGCTAAATTCTGTGAGAAACATAATGCTATACCAATGCACACAAGTGGACATGCGTATCCTGAGTATATAGAGCAGGTGAAAACGGCGGTATGCGCAGAAGAAACGATTACAATACATACAGAAGTGAGGTAAAAAGCCATGAAGAAAATTCTTCATCATCCTATAGTTGATGCAGTATTAACATTTATAATTGCATATCTTTTGATGTTTAAAACTTGGGATTTTGCTGACTTATTGATAATAGATCTGCCTGAGGCTTTAGGTATTGATTTGGTATCCATAATGGGAGAGGATTTATATTATACCTGGTATGTGTATTTTTCATTTATCTCTATATGGATATGTGGATTAACTATTATTATTTTATTTAAAAACTATAGAACTATATTAAAGTCTTTTTCACCTAAACTAAAGGGAAATAATATAAAGACAGCTCTCGTTGGCGGATTAGCTCTAGGCTTTGGATTAAACCTGATAATAGCTTTTGTTGCTATTGTTACTGGAGCGATAGAGATACATTTTGTCGGCTTAGGATTGGGAACATTTCTATTATTGCTTATATCAGTGTTGATACAATCTGGTGCAGAGGAGTTATTGGCCAGAGTCTTTATTTATCAAAGACTTAGAAAAGATTTTCCTAAATGGCCGGTAATTGCCATATTGGGAAATGGTATGTTTTTTCTAATGATTCATGTAGGAAATCCTGGAATGACGTTTATTTCAACACTATTGATGGTAATAGTTTCAATTATGTATTCGCTGATTGTTTATTATTTTGATAGTATTTGGATTCCTATTGTAGCTCATACAACATGGAATTTCACACAAAACATTATTTTGGGATTACCAAATTCGGGCATTGTATTTCCAATTTCTATATTTAGACTTGATACTAGTAGAAATAATTTTGCTTTTGATTCAACTTTTGGAATTGAAGGTTCAATACTTGCAGTAGTATTAAACATTGCAATATGTGTCTGCCTTTGCTGGTTTGGAAGAAAGAAAGGTGCTTTAGAGACAAATATTTGGGATGATAAAGAATAACCGATATTATTGGTCCTATTGCAGATAGGAGCTATTTTATGATAAAATAATCTTTAAATTGCAAATCAGATATTTTTAGGAGGAAACATCGTGTCAACAGGAAATATAGTAGCTTTAGTGATAGTTTTAGTATTAATAGCCATTCTGGTAGCTCTTATATTATTAGGAAGACGTGCGCAGAAAAAACAGGCAGAACAGCAGGAACAGATAGATGCAATGAAACAGTCTGTAGCTATGCTGATAATAGACAAGAAGCGAATGCGACTTAATCAATCAGGTCTTCCGCAGGCAGTAATAGATCAGACTCCAAAGCTTATGCGTCGTTCAAAGCTTCCGGTTGTAAAGGCAAAAATTGGTCCACAGATTATGACTCTTATATGTGATGAGAAAATTTTTGATCTTGTACCTGTTAAAAAGGAAGTTAAGGCTGTTGTAAGCGGTATCTATATTACGGATGTTAAGGGTCTTCATGGAACACAGATTAACAGACCAGAAGAAAAGAAGAAGAGCAAATTTAAGCA
>JAZUFJ010000352.1:0-1874 GCA_045640645.1 Lachnospiraceae bacterium | reverse complement strand
GACCTTAATAAATATCTTTCTATTGAAGATACTGACGATAGTGAATTGATAAAAGATGAAAATAATAAGAATGAAGAAAAGAATAGCTGGTATTATTGCGAGGAGAGCCTTACAAAGG
Source organism: Lachnospiraceae bacterium (assembly GCA_045640645.1). GTDB lineage: Bacteria > Bacillota > Clostridia > Lachnospirales > Lachnospiraceae > JAZUFJ01. Next base: position 1,756 of record JAZUFJ010000352.1, on the reverse strand, counting down.
AAGATAAAATGTCAGAATACATGATTCTTGGATTAAGAATGATGGATGGGGTAAGCTCCAAGGTGTTTAAGGACAGATTTGATGAGGATATATTTGACATATATGGCAATGAAATAAATAAGCTAGTCAGAGATGAGCTCCTATGTATTATGAAAGCCGTTGAATCGGTCGATATAAGAGTTGCGTTAACAAAAAAGGGGCTGGACTATGGTAACTATGTATTTTCCAGGTTCCTTTAATACTTTTGATATGTAATTTGGATGTTAAAAGTATAATTTGATGATATAAAGAGTTGTTGCAATGTGATTTATTCTGTATAATAATTGTGTATAGCTATATGCCAAGGAGGGTTTGGTATGCATAAATTTAGCGAGACCTTATTTCAAAATGCTATAGATTTGAATGATACCATAGTTTTCGAATATGATATCGATAATGATGTTATAGATTTCTCTGATAATATTGAGAGATATGTTCCTATTGCTAATCATATTACCGGTTTTGTAAATAAACTGGGAAGCTATGGGAAAATTCATCGTGATGATATAAAGAAGATGTTGGCATTTCTGACATCTGTTAATAATCTTGGCAAGGTACGAATGGAATATATTCGTTTACTGGATTTCGCCGGAAGCTATAAATGGTACCAGCTCAAAGGACGTCTTGATAGAAGAGCAGGCGCTCCCAATATGCTCTATGGTACTATTTCTTATATAGATGATGAGACTAAAAAGTTTGATGATGCCCAGAATACTTTAAAGGATCGCTTAACAAGGCTTCTTAATGAGGAAACCTTTTCATCTCAATTGGCTGAATATATCGAAAGCGCACCTAAAGAGGTTATCTCCAATGTAATGATAATTTCTATAGATGATTATGATGATATAAAGGAAACTCAGGGTGAGATAGCTTTAGAGGGCCTGGTATTAGATGTTTCCAGATTGTTAAAGAAAGCGTTTAGAGGTTCTGACCTTATCTGCAGGCTTAATGAGGAATCATTTGGTGTGCTTATGAAGGGCGTAAGAAGCTTCGGAGTAATGCTTGAGAGAGCGGCCTTTGTCAGACAGAGCGTGAAAGAAATATCTAAAGAAACAGAGAATACTATTGGTGTGACTGTCAGCATAGGTATAGCAGCTATTAAGGATAAGAAACCTACCTGTGAGGAGCTCTTTAAGAAGGCAGAGGCAGCCCTGGCAGATGCTAAAAATTCTGGTAAAGATAATTATGTTTTATATACTGACGATTCCGGAAGAATGGATACAAGCATTAATCCTGTGCTTAATTCCAAGGAAATGGAGCTTGTTAAGAATATTCTGGACCCAATGTTTACATGGGCATATGCAGTTGACGAGAATTACCAGCTGTTATATCGTAATTCTATTTTGTCTGAGCGTCTTGGTAACAGAAATAATGGTTTATGCTATGTACAGAATAAGGGATATACAGAACCATGTCCTGATTGCCCATTAGCTAAGATGTCAGATAAGGATACTATTTTTGATACCACAGTATACTCTACCTCTCTTAGAGTGGCAGTGCCAACACGTACCAATAAAATCACAATGCGTGATGGAAAGAATGTATATATAGTTGCTTCTGTAAGAGAAAACATAGAGAATCAGATTGAAGCTATAGATGAGAGCGAAGATCGTATACATGATGCTATTTATACAATGCAGGATATTATATGGGATGTAAATATCACAAAAAATACCTGTGTACGTCTTAAGGAAAAGAACATTAAGAGCGTCATGAA
>JAZUFJ010000351.1:0-2737 GCA_045640645.1 Lachnospiraceae bacterium | reverse complement strand
TGTGACAATATTTACCCTGGCATCTGTGCACTGTGCGCTTAACATAGTAGCTATAAGAAGCTGCCAGGCAGAGGTGTGATTAAGATAGCATATTTTATCTGTTCCATATTGATTATCTAATATTTCCAGTATTTCTAAGGTTCTCTTTTTCATATATTGTTTTCGCAAAACTGACACATGTACATTGTCAGATTTAAGCTATCCTTTCGTATATGGCTTCGATATCTAGTATCAAGAGATCAAAGATAAAATTTGATGATATAACGGATGGTTCGGCATCCAAGTTTATATCATAATATTTGTAATATTATAGTAGGCTATATTCCCGGTTACAGGATCCTTTTTATTATAATCAAAAAGTAAAAACTCTTCTTTTCCATGGAGATGCTTTATATGCTCTATATGTGTACTTCTCATAAGCATTTTCAGATCATATCCATCATATCCACAGCTCAGGTATTTTGGAGATTCCAGTTCATTTATATAGAAATCATGAAGCTTATTATAATAAGTATCTTTTGATTCTTCTGCAAAATCAGGACGCTTCTTTAAATTCTCTCTGGAATAAAGATCTATTAATAGAGCTTCCTTTAATATTTCTGTATTAATTTGCTCAGAATAATTATCTGTGCATTTGGTAGGAGCTGTATTATAGTCTTTTGCAAAGTCCAGTAGAATTTCATATTTCTTTATTCTGGATGATTGTATTACTAAAAGATTATTTTTATCATAGTATTCTGCCAAAGCATAATACATATCAAAAGGCGTATCAAAGAAGGCTTCCAAATATGGAATACTGTTAATAAACTGGCAGCTGTTATAATATATCTCGAGCATTTCTTCCACATTTTTTAATGCTCTTATTTCTTCATAGCTGATCCAGTCTGTGCATAATACCTCATAAGCCGGGCTGTCCCAATAGGTGATGTGGCCTTCTTTAGCTGTTTCCTCTATTTTTGTACCATGCAGTACCTTCAAAAAGCCTAGCTGAAGCTCATGTGGGCGAAGAGAATAAACCATGTTAAAGGAATTTTTGAAGCTGTTAAAATCTTCCTCTGGCAGACCGGCTATAAGATCAAGATGAAGATGAATATTGTTATTAGATCGTATAGCATTTGAAACCCTTGCTACTTTGTTAAAGTCCATAACACGATTGATGGCATTAATGGTATTAGTATTTGTGGTCTGTACTCCTACCTCAAGCTGAATAAGTCCGGGACGCATCCTGCTAAGAAGGGATAATTCTTCTTCTGTCATGACATCAGCGGCTACTTCAAAATGAAAATTGGTAATGCCGTTATCATGGTCAATGATATATTGCCAGATAGTCATGGCATGTTCAGGCTTGCAGTTAAATGTACGATCTACAAATTTTACCTGCCTAACCTTGTGGTCTATAAAAAACTGCAGTTCTCTTTTTACTAGCTCAAGGGATCTGAAGCGAATGGACTTATCAATGGATGAAAGGCAATAGCTACATGAAAAAGGGCAGCCTCTCATAGTTTCATAATAGGGTATACGGTTTTCAAAATCATCTATGGAAAGCTTATCATAAACGAAAGGAAGCTCATCCATAGATATGAGAGCCGAGTTGGGATTATCAATATTCTTTGTAACTATTCCATTTACATTAGAAAGATTTTCTTCGATACATTCATAATCGTAATATTCATAATCATTTATAGAAGAACCAGCTTCTAAATATACTTTTACCAGCATAGAAAAAGGTATTTCGCCCTCTCCCGTAATAATGCCGGCCACATTAAGCTCATTTAGCACATCCTTTGCCCTATAGGATACCTCTGGGCCACCAAGCCAGATATGCGTTTTGCTATTTATCTTTTTATAAGATTTGATAATGGAATAGATATATTCAATATTCCAGATATAGCAGCTAAAGGCTAAGACATCAGGCTTTTCGCTATATATATCCCATAGTGTCTGTTCGAGATTCTGATTAATAGTATATTCTTTTATTTTTATATCAGCTAATCCATTTGTAACCTGCTCCGCATAAGTCTTAAGACTATAAACGGCCAGATTGGAATGAATATATTTTGCGTTTACAGCTACTAATAATACTTTCATATAGTGTACCGAATAAAAACCTTTTATTTTATGTATTATTTAATATGAAGGATAAGAAAGAGATCTGAGCTTAAGATCCTTTAATATAGGATTTTTCATAATACCATTAAGCTCTTCGGCCTTTGCTATAAGCTCTTCGATCTTCTGGAAGTTTCCCTCTTCAGCATATATATCGGCCAGATTAATATATAAGGATTTGATATCAAAGCCTTCATTTATTGTGGCCTCTAATATTATTTTTGCGTCAGCTTTTCTGTTTTCACGAACTAATAAATCAGCCCATTCAGCCATAGCTTTAGAAATAATAGTATAGTTTTCATCATATTCGCTAAGAACAGTAATATTGGCTACACCATAACGCAGCTTTAGATCTGTGTTTGTGATACCGTTCAGGTTTACGATTTTTTTATTCTTAAAGGATAATACTGTTTTCTGTAATTTGATAATTTCGCTAGCTGAGGAAGCCTTTTCCAAAAGGGATTCATCAAAAACCGTCTTATCTAAACCAGGTTCTACAGAAGTATCATTATCCAAAAGAGGTTCATCAAAAGCTGCTTTATCAAAGGGAAGCTTATCATATGGGATATTAATAAATTTTACATCATCCAGTGATTTCTTTCTTGTATTGTTAGCTTCATGTTCTCTTTCG
>JAZUFJ010000350.1:0-3043 GCA_045640645.1 Lachnospiraceae bacterium | reverse complement strand
TTTCTTAGCCATAGTACATTTTTTGAAGCCGCAAAAATACAAAAAAACGAGTAACACAAAGTCACTCGTTTTTTTGTTCTATTAAATAATTTAATATTTCTTCCATATTACTTTATTCTCTTTTCTATATAAATTATTTATATATGATACACGATACTTTCATTATTGACTACTGCATTTACTTATGGTTGAATAATATCGGTGTGATTAATTTTTCAAATGATTTTCACATCAAAAATAGAATATTAAACACCAACCTTATATCTTATGAAACAGGAAATAAAGAAAATGAGTGAAGATAACAAAAGCTTTATAGAGGTAAAAAATCTATATAAAACCTTCCATGATAAAAACAAATCTATCGAGGTTTTAAAGGGTGTGGATCTTGAAGTAAACAAAGGTGAAATTTACGGCATTGTTGGCTTTTCAGGTGCTGGTAAATCTACTCTTGTGCGCTGTATAAACAGACTGGAGGAGCCTGATAGCGGAACGATTCGTATAGGAGACAGTATTATTTCTTCTCTTAATAAGAATGAGCTTAATAAAGAGCGAAGAAAAATCGGTATGATATTCCAGCAGTTTAATCTCTTTGATTCCATGACTGTTGCAGAAAATATAGCATATTCTCTTAAGGTTGCAGGATATAAGAAAAACGAGATATCAAAAAGAGTAGATGAAATGCTGGAGCTTGTTTCACTTACTGATAAAAAAGATGCCTATCCAGGAGAGCTTTCTGGTGGTCAGAAACAAAGAGTAGGCATAGCAAGAGCCCTTGCCAATAATCCCGATGTACTTCTTTCAGATGAGGCAACAAGCGCTCTTGATCCTCAGACTACCTTAGCAGTTCTTGATCTGATAAAAGAGATTAATAAAAAGCTTGGTCTCACTATTATTATGATTACTCATGAATTAGAGGTTATAAAATATACCTGCCATTCAATGGCTGTAATGGAAGATGGCAAGCTTTTGGAAAAAGGTCCTGTTAAAGAAATATTTGCTAATCCAAAATGTGAGACAGCAAAGAACTTCATTGGTGTATATAACAAATTCAGAAGTGACTACTGGGAGGATGAAAACTAATGAGCTTATATAAATATCCTTTCTTAGAGGTAGTAAAACATAGCTTTTCAAGTGAGGTATGGGACAGAGTACTACCTGCTATTGGTGAAACTATGTATATGGTAGCCATATCATCACTATTTGTTCTTTTATTTGGTTTAATCCTGGGACTTATTTTGGTGATGACCGGCAAAGAAGGCGTTTATCCATGTAAGCCGGTACATACAGTTTTAGGCGCTATTATTAACTGCTTCAGATCATTACCTCAGGTTATTATTATCATAGTCATGCTTCCTGTAGCCAGAGCACTTGTTGGCAAATCATATGGTGCAAATGCATGTATTATTTCTCTTGTAGCAAGCTGTGTACCTTTATTTGCAAGACTTGTAGAAAGTAGTCTTCTTGAAATGCAAAAAGGAAAAATAGAAGCTGCAAAGGCAATGGGAACCAGTAATCTTAGAATACTCTTTCAGATTATGCTTCCGGAATCCCTTCCTTCACTGGTCAGAGCCTTTACAAATGCGGTAGTAATCGTTATATCCATGACAGCCCTTGCTGGTGGATTTGGAGCCGGTGGTATTGGATATATTGCTGTAACATATGGTTTTACAAGATATCAGCATGACGTTTTATTTGCAACAATTGTTGTACTTATTGTTATAGTACAGCTTGTTCAGGTAACAGGTGACAGTATCTCAAAAATGATACTGAAAAAGAGACATTTAATTTAGGTTATTATGGCATACGCCTTATTAACAATATAATAATTAGGAGATGAAATCATGAAAAAAAATCTATTAACACTCATGGTTTCTGTTGCAATGACAGCTACATTACTTGCAGGCTGTGCTGTTCCAGCAGCTGCACCTGCTCCTGCTGCTCCAGCTGAAGCTACAGAAACTAAGGAAGAAGCCGTAGAGGCTACTGAAGCTACAGAGGACGCTTCTGAAACAGTTGTATTGAAATGCATTGGTGACTTAACACCTCACAGTGAAATTCTTGAAGCTGCTAAAGAAGATCTCGCAAAAGAAGGTATCGAATTAGATATCGTTTCAACATCATGGGATCCAACATGGAATGAAATGCTTATCGATGGCGAAGTTGATTTTGCATACTTCATGCACGTTCCTGCTATGCACAGTATTGAAGAAGAAATGGGAACTACTCTTTACAGCATGGGTGGTATCCATGTAGAGCCATACGCTTGCTTCTCATCAAAGTATGCTACAAAGGATGAATTACCAGAGAACGCTATCATCGCTGTTCCAAACGATTCATCAAATGAATACAGAGCTCTTAAGGTTTTAGAGTCAGAAGGCTTCATCAAGTTAAATCCTGATATGACAGCTATTTCTGCTTCAGCTAATGAAATCGCAGAATACATTAAGCCTATCGAAATCATTGAAATGGATCAGCCAAACATCATCCCAGCTGCTGATGACTTTGACGCTTATTTCGTAAACGTTAACAGAGCATTAGAGGCAGGTCTTGATACTCAGGCTTATATCATGAGAGAAGGCGAAGATTCAGAATATGCTAACATTATCACAGTTACAGAAGCTAACAAAGACAATGAAGCTATTAAGAAGATGGTAGAAATTTTACAGTCAGATGCAATCAAGGATTTCATCAATGAGCATTATAATGGTGCTGTAATCCCAGCTAAAAATTAATTAAATAAAAACTAATAAGTATTATAAATATTATTAGAAGCATGCGCCGCAAAGCGCACCTACAAAAATAGCTACCGGCATAAAACCGGTAGCTATTCTTATTATATATGTAACCCTTCTCCTAAGGTCTGTATTGGATCGCACCCTGATGTGCAGGATTAATTTTAAGAGTCTTATCAAAAGCTTCTCTTGCCTTATCATCTTCTCCCATTCCTATGTATCCAAGTCCCATAAGGTAATAGCAATGAGCCTTGTTTCTTATAGTAAGATCTTCATCAAAAAGCTGGAGATCTGGAAGAGATACTGCAAAA
>JAZUFJ010000349.1:0-3443 GCA_045640645.1 Lachnospiraceae bacterium | reverse complement strand
CCGCTTGGCCTCCGACTTCCCCACAATATCGAAAATAGGATAATCAAATCTGATTTTGACGCTCTCTCAACGGTTCCCCTGGTTTCAGGATATGGAGACTGGGGAGAAACCACCATCTCAGCATCATTTGGATTAAGTACAGGAGTATTACATAGAGGACATTTCTTTATGCTCTTTTCAAGCTCTACTCCGCAATTAACACAATAGGACATTTCTTTACCTTCCAGTTTTCATGATTTAACCAATCCGTCTTTTACAAACTAGCATTATCACAAAAACATATTTCTAATTTTATATTAATTTCTATTTGTTTCTATCTTCACATGTATTCCATCTTTAATCAGTTTCCTGAAGAAATACATTTCCACGTCAGACTCTTTTATAGCGCTGGCAAAAGTAATACTGAAAATATTATTATATGATATTATCGAACAGTTTGTCTTACTTGAATAGGGCTGTCCCATACAAATATCAAAACGTTCTATGTGTGGCACCATATTTTCAGGAATATTAAGCACGCCCATATTGGTAATACCAGCAGTGGAGCTTACGTCCTGAACTGTCTTATAAAAATATCTTACTACTCTGTCTTTTATAAAAAGAGGAACCAAACGTATTAATGGATGCCTCTTAGTATAGGCATTGGTAGTGATGTCACCCCTTAAAAACTTATCATTTATATAATATCTCATATAATGGTGAACCTGCGTCAATATATCCTCGAAGGAGTAATCACCTAATCTTGGATCTATTGATGGGTAAACCATTGTAATAAAATTTCTCAATGAAATAGAAGGGAAAAACCTTCTAAGATTAACCGGCATCGCCAGCGTTACAGGCTTTAACTTCCTTGGCTGATCGCTCATCTGCTTTTGTAAAAGCGCATAAAGCAATACAGAGTTAATATACTCCGTAACAGAAGCTTTATAGCTCTTTGCCACCTTTAAAACCTCGTCTGTAGGCATAGTTCCCACGATCATGTTCAGAGTATAAAAAGGTTCCGGTGTTCCATTAATCTGATATGCCTTCTCTCCCGGTCTGTCCGGCCTTACCTGGGCGTTAGCATACCTCATGTATGCGTCCTCAAGCTCCTCTGGCTCTGGCGCTGTATTTATATCCTTAACCAGATAGCCTGTAGATATCTTATATCCCATCAGCCTTAGATACTCTGCCAACATGGTATTGAACAATGACATTCCACCATTACCATCTCCAAGACAGTGATGAGCCTCCAATGCTATACGTTTGTCGTAATAATATACACGAATCAGGTACCTGTTATTGGTCTTAAATTCCATTGGCATACAAGGATTCTTTATATCATCTCTAACAAATGGACCTGGTCTGTCATTCCTTTCGAGATATCTCCAGAATATGCCCTTACGTATAGCCACCTTATAGGTTGGGAACCTTGGCATGGTCCTGTCAAGAGCCAGCTGTAGCTTTTCCTTATCCACCTTTTCTTTCATTAGAGCAGATAATCTATATACAGAACTGAAATTCTTCCTTTGCAGTGTTGGATATACTACCGCAGACAGATCAAGCTGATACCAGTTCCGTTCTTTTTTATTATCTTTTATTCTTGCTTTCATTCTATTCAGCTACTTTCTCCAAGTACTCTGCTGCCTGCTCAAAGCCTCCCTCTAAAGAGCTCTCCCATAGCTGTTTTGCCTTTTCCTTATCAGCCTCTACACCGTTTCCTTCATAGTACATACAGCCTAAAGAACACATTGAGATAGGGTTTCCCGCTTCAGCACCTTTATTAAGCCATTCTACAGCTTTTTCGATATCAGCCTCTACACCTACTCCATCCCTGTACATAGCTCCTAGAATATCCATAGCCTCATTATTGCCTAAGTCTGCAGATTTATTAAAATATTCTATAGCTTTTTCAAAATCCTGTTCTACAGCATTACCATAGAAATACATATATCCCATATTACAGATAGCTGTTATATTCTCCAGTTCAGCGCTTTTCTCATACATTTCAAAGGCTTTTTCAAAGCTCTGTTCAGCCACATTTTCTACACCTGTATAGTAGAAATTACCTAGCATATTTATGGCATCACTGTCTTCTTTTTCCGCAAGCTCACTATATATTTCAAAGGCTCTCTTATAATCGGCTTTTCCATCCTTTACTTCCATAATGGCAGCCGCCTCAGCCTTAAGCTCTTCTATCAGCATCTCAGGATCTTCTACATCTCCAGGATCTTCTACATCTCCAGGAACCTCATCCAGCTCTTCAGCCTCAGCTACAACAGGAGCACGATCAATTTCCAATCCATTTTCTCCAGCTGTGACTGATATAGTCTCTGAATATCCGTTGTCATAGGTGACCACAGTTGAAAACCCTGTACATGCTGTCAGCATAAGGCTTAAACCCAGTGGCGCAAATAAAATATAATTTCTTTTAGTCATAATTGTTACCTCCCCAATTCCCCTTATTCTATTCTGTGATAAATGATTTACTGTTTCTTATATGAATATCTTCTGTAGTTTTTAGTCTTATGACCACACTGTACAGATTTACACTGTAAACATCCCATACATCTGACGCACTTATCTTCTTCCCATACAGGTCTTCCATCCTTCATTTTTATTAGGCCGGATGGACAACGTTTTACGCAAAGGCCACAACCTGTACATGTACCATCTGCGTAGAACTTCTTTGTTGACATATATCTGTCACACAGAGGATACATAGTTAACGTAAGGAACTTATCAATTGCAGTCCAGCCAGGCAATTCTTTTGTCTTAGCATCAACCTTATTCTTAATATCCGCAATGATTCCTTCAGCCTCTCTAAGATACTTCTTTTCTTTCTCCTCTGATTTTAATGGGCCAAACATAATATAGTTTGAAAACATTCTGACATCAAAACATGCATGTAATGGATAGCCCTTCTTCCCTAGCTCTCTTTGCAGCATTGAGCCGGCAGCTCCAGGACCGCCACCATGAGTTAAAATACAATATGAATATGTAATCTCTCCGTTTAAAGTAAGATTTCTGACAAATTCAAGAACTGTTTTAGGAATACCAGAATAATAAACCGGCATCACAAAGCCAACTGACTCTTCATTGCCAATTGAATATTCATATTCACCATTTTTACAAGCATCCCCTATATTAACCATACGTTCATCACACATGCTCTCGGCAACATGCTTAGAATTTCCTGTTCCAGAAAAATAAAAAATCATAATACTCCCTCCTGTCTCATTCTGTACTGAACTTTGCGTATTTATCAGTACATTTTATATCTCAATCCCAAATTCTTCAGGTCTGAATCTTGGACATACATTTTCTTTTGTACATATAACTGATGCTGACAATCGTGTACCAATCTCGCAAGATTCCTTAAGGCTCTTACCATATGTAAGACCAATTGCTACGCCTGAGAAAAATGCGTCTCCTGCCCCGGATGTATCAATTACACCAACCTT
>JAZUFJ010000348.1:0-2100 GCA_045640645.1 Lachnospiraceae bacterium | reverse complement strand
GCTACGATCCGACTTATTCCGTTCTATGTATCTCTTGATGGAGCTGATGCCTGGGCTAATAAGGAGGTATTTCTTATGGGCAAGGACGGTGAGCCAACGGTAGTGGCAGGCTGTCCACCTGATGCTTTTTCTAGCACAGGGCAGTTATGGGGGAATCCGGTGTATGATTGGGATAACCTGAAGAAAAACGGATATAGCTGGTGGATAAAGAGAATGATGAGGAGCTATGAGCTCTATGATGTGGTAAGAATAGACCATTTTCACGGCTTTTCAGATTACTATGCTATACCTTACAAGGACAAAGATGCAGTTAACGGGACTATGAAGAAGGGACCGGGAATGGACTTCTTTAATGTTTTATATAAAGAAATACCTGGTTGTGACAAAAAGCTTATTGCCGAGGACTTAGGTACAGTCACAAAGGAAAATCAGAAGCTTTTAGCAGATAGCGGTATTCCGGGTATGAAGATTCTCCAGTATGCTTTCACAAGCTGGGACAGCTATTATCTGACACATAGACATGAGAATAATTGCGTAGTATATACAGGTACTCATGACAATACTCCATCAAGAGCCTGGATTGAAGAGATAGGAGATGGAGACAGAGACTTCGTAAGAAGATATGTTAACTCTACAAATACTGATTATGGTGCTTTTGTATGGGATTTTATCAGAGAGGCATATAGATCTGTAGCGGAACTTTGCATTATACCTATTCAGGATTACCTTGTTAAGGGAAAGGAAAGCCGTATAAACTGTCCTGGAAGCGGAGATAATAACTGGCAGTGGCGTATTAAGCCAAATTTCTTGTCAAAAGAGCTGGCTCTTAGCATAAGAAGGCTTGCAGAAACCTATGGAAGAATACCAAGAGATGATGAAAGCCTGGAAGAAGAAGTAGAAAAATAAAATAATGAGTACTTGACATCATTTTGATTAGTCACTGAAATAATAGGGTCAAAGCGTGGAAAATTAAAAATGAATGACAAGCAAAGAAAGGAAATAAATGAATATTAGTACAATAATATTGCGGATAGCAAGGCAACTGTTTTTTATTGTTGGTACATATAAAATGTTTGAAAAAAGCCATATTGAAAAATGGCGTGCATTTATACCGGTTCATAATGATTATAATCTGGCAAAATCTGCAGACTGTGAAGATGAAGTAAGCGCCTATATTATTTCAAAGTTTTTTTTCTATGTCTTTTCGCTTGCCTATGAGTACATGACTATGGTAAATAGAGGGGAATCGTTGCCAGCATATATGATGTCTATTATGACATTTACTATCGCTGTAGTAGTGATGGTATATGAGATAAGAATATATAATTCATTATGTAATATTTATTCTGTCAAAAAGAGATGGACAGTGGCATGGATATTTGCTCCTGGTATTACATCTATGATATGGGGCTTTTCAGACAAATTCATGCCTTCACGTGTTATGGCACCAGAAACAAAGACTGAAAGTAAAGACAGAACGGAAACTGCAGCCCTTAGCGAGGGATTAACAATCAATATAAAAGAGAGGGTTACAAGAAAAGGTTTCTCTAAAAAAACTTTGCTTAAGGATATCAATCTTTCCATAGAGCCTGGTAAAATGATTCTTTTACTTGGTGGTTCCGGAGCGGGAAAGACAACATTTTTTAATGCTGTAACAGGATATGAGCAGGCAGACGCTACTATCATGCTAAATGGCATGAATGTATATGAAAATTTCAATAAAATGAAATATGAGATAGGCTTTGTTCCACAGCAGGAGCTGATACGAGAGAACGATTCTGTATACAGGACACTTATGGACTCTGCCATGTTAAGACTTCCAGATGCTGTGTCAAATGAAGAAAGGCATAAAAAGGTTGAGGAAGTTATGGAGCTTTTTGGCCTTACTGCCATAAAAGACAATATAGTCAAGAAGCAGTCAGGTGGGCAAAAGAAAAGAATATCGATAGCTACAGAATATATTTCAAACCCTTCTTTATTTATCCTTGATGAGCCGGATTCCGGTCTTGACGGTATTCTTGCTAGGGAGCTTATGCAGAGATTACATGATATTTCAAGACGGGGGAAAATAGTGATCGTTATCACTCATACTCCTGATAG
>JAZUFJ010000347.1:0-8458 GCA_045640645.1 Lachnospiraceae bacterium | reverse complement strand
GTTTTTCTTAAATAATCCGGTAAAGAAATTTTTAACACCGCTTGTTGCTTTTTTAGTCATATTATTTACAGATTTCTTTATGAGCTTATCAAGACCCAGATCATCAACACTGATATCATCTAATGAAAATGTTCCCGCATCAATCGCTGGCTTATATTTTTTATATATATCATCCAGCTGTTTTGCTAAATCCTTTGACTCTATACCCATAGATCTTAGCTTAAGCATGATATTAGTTACTTTTTTTATTTCAGAATCAGAAATATCCAGATCAAATTTCTTTATTCCTGCTCGAATAGCCTTATCAATTTCCTTTTCTGTATCAAAAGAATTGGCATTAAGCTGGCTCTTTATATATGCTATTATCTCTGCATCACTATAATCGTCCAGTTCCGTATCCTTGCTTACGCTTGTATTTGACTTTGGAGCTGCATAGGCTGTTACAGCAAATGCAAATACCATACTAAATATTAATAATAAGCTTACTATTTTTTTCATTATTTTCACCTCTGTATTATTTTCTCAAAACACTATATTGCTTAGCAAATTTACTCAAGAATACTATTTTTTTACCTTTTTTGCAACTTCCCTGCCATCCATCTTTCCTAATAAACGTTGAAAAATTAACGTTTTTTAGATATCATTAAATTTATATAAATTATTAAATCAGAGGTTTTTATGAAAAAGTATAAAGCTCATTATATAGTTCTATATATCTTATTTTCTCTGCTATTTTTCATTGCACTGTTTTTCTATATTAGTTATAACAATCGCCCTCGCAAGCCAAGGCAAATAGAGCACAGCTATATTGCATTTAACGATTGGGAGCTGATTCATGATGATGGAAGCAGGGAAAAGATAACGCTTCCTACTAAGATAAACTGCAAAAACGATTCAAAGGTTGTTATGGAAGCGGTCCTGCCCGAAAACCTTACGGAAGCAGATTGGATTAATTTTAGTAATGGATATGATATAGATCTGTATATTGATGGCGAACTGAGAAAAACCTTTAGAGAATCGGATGTGGATTTGCCTGGTGGGGTAGTAAAGGGCATTAAGCAATTTTGCCATTTATCACACGAAGATTCCGGAAAAGTTATTCGTATGGAAAGACCAAATTTTCTTAGCTATTCATCAGCTATCATGATAGGTGATTCTTTAGGTCTTGTATCTAGATACCTGCTTCAGGGAGCCGGAACATATTTATCTACTGTTTTTCTTATAATTGTATCTTTTGTTGTAGTTATCTTTGGAATAATTGTAAGAATTCTTAAGCAGCAGGACAGCTCTCTAATAGCCCTTGGGTTCGGTGTTTTTCTTGGTGCTCTTTGGCTGTTATTTGACTCCCCAATGTATCAATTTGTTTTTGATAACTATTATATAGACGGGGATATGTCCTTTATCATGGCTACTCTTATGGCATTTCCATTCTTATTATGTGTTGATGCTTTACAAAATCGAATGCATAGCAAATTAAATTTGATACTCGGTTTTATATTGGTGACTAATTCCATAATCACATGTGGCCTTCATTTTTCGGGTACTCTTGATTTCGAAGAAACTCTTATAGCCTCTGATATAGTAATAAGCTTTGTAGTAGCCTGTTTCTTAATTACCTTAATTATTGATACAATAAAGAAACGTATTGAAGATGTCGTTCAGGTTTATGGACTTTTTGTAGCTCTTACCTGCGGTTTTATTGAGATTATTTTAATAGTTATAGACCCTATCAGAGTAGATGGTCCTTTTATTCTTCTTGGCCTCTGGGTGGCTCTTATAGCAGCAGTAGTCCAGCAGATAGTAAATATATGGCGAGGGGAAAGAGAGAGACAAAGAGCCATACAGGCTAACGAAGCAAAGACAGAATTTCTGGCTAAAATATCACATGAAATAAGAACACCGATTAATGCCGTTTTGGGTATGGACGAAATGATATTAAGGGAATCAGGTAATAACACCATTAATCAGTATGCGGCTGATATAAAGGTAGCAGCAAACAACCTGCTTTCAATCATTAATGAAATACTTGATTCTTCTAAAATTGAATCAGGTAAAATGGAAATAATACCGGCAAATTATAAAATTTCAGCAATGCTTAATGACCTCTACAACATGATTTATGTAAAAGCAGAGGAAAAGAAACTTAAGCTTTCCTTTAAAATAGATGAAAGCATTCCTTCTGAATATTATGGTGATGATGTCAGAATCAAGCAAGTGCTAGTTAATCTCCTTACAAATGCAGTAAAGTATACGGTTTCTGGAGAAGTTAAGCTTACTCTCACAATGAAAAAGGTTGGAGATAAGGCTATTCTTCATTTTTCTGTGATTGATACAGGAATAGGAATAAAAGAAAAGGATATAGATGCTTTGTTCTCAGCGTATCAGAGAATAGACGAAAAGCACAACAGATATGTAGAGGGTACTGGTCTTGGTATGAGCATTACCACACAGCTTTTAAAGCTTATGGGAAGCCAGCTTAAGGTAGAAAGTACCTATGGAAAAGGTAGTACATTCTCATTTAAGATTGAGCAGGGTATTGTAAACGAAACACCTCTTGGAGACTTTAGAAAAGATGATGTGAAACATGTCGAAGCAGATGAAGTCATGAACTATACGGCAGAAGATGCAAAGATCCTAATAGTAGATGATAATAAGACTAATAGAAAGGTATTTAGCTATCTTCTTAAAAAGGTCAAAGTACAGATTACAGAGGCCTCAAGTGGAATGGAATGCTTAGAAAACATTTGTAAAGAAAAATATGATATAATCTTTTTAGATCATATGATGCCTGAAATGGATGGCATAGAAACTCTTCAAAAAATGAAGGTTTTATCGGCTAATCAGAATCAGGAAACCCCAGTTATAATGTTTACCGCCAATGCCATTAAAGGGGCAAAAGAGTATTTTCAGGAAAATGGGGCGAACGGATATCTTACCAAACCTGTAAAGCTTGAGGAACTGGACAAAATATTTACAGAATATTTGGATAGTAGCATGATAAAGTATAATAATTAAAAATATTGTGCTAGTAACCTTAAGCAGGACATCATATTCCTACGAGCAAAAATATTTCCGTCGAAAGGATAATATATATGAATCTTTGTTTCAGAAATTTTCAGCTGATATCAGTTGATGACAAGCTTATTGAATTATATAGAAATACTTTAAAAATTAATTCCAGTACTACAGATGAAGAAATCATTAAAAACATTATCTTCTATGATATTTTAGAAGATTCCCCAGAAGATGCCGATGAACTATTAGATATCTTTTATGCTATGGTTCCTATTCATGGCTTTAATACTCCTGGGGAATATATTGAATTTCAGATGCACTGTATTTTAGAGGACAAGCTGAAATTATGTAAAAACTGTGGTCATTTTGATGATGGACACTGTATTTCAATAGGTGCTAATGTGTATGGTAATTTTACCTGCCAGCAGCCTGTTCGTTAGCTTGCCATCTGCTTTCTTTTATCAAGGATCCTGTCAACGATACCATATTCTATGGCTTCCTGAGCCTTTAACCAATGGTCTCTGTCAGTATCCTTTTCTATTTCTTTTATATCTTTTTGACAGTTATCCGCAAGTATTTCATTAAGAACCTGCTTTGTTTCCTTTATATGCTCTGCAGCTATAAGTATCTCGGAAGCCTGACCTTCCATACCACCAGAAGGCTGATGTATCATCACTTCGCTATGAGGAAGAATACATCTCTTCCCCTTAGCTCCACCTGATAATATAACCGCGCCCATACTTGCTGCATGTCCTATGCATACAGTCACAACATCAGGCGAAATATACTGCATGGTATCATAAATAGCCAGTCCGGCATTAACGGATCCCCCCGGACTATTGATATACAGATAAATGTCCTCATCTCCTTCAGCTTCCAGCTGTAATAACTGAGCTGTTATAGATGCCGCTACTTCATCTGTTACTGGCCCTACCAAATGAACTACTCTGCTTTCTAAATTTTTTGAAAATATATCACTGCTTCTTCTCTTAGCCTCATCAAATACTATTGGATTTATAACCATAATCTTTTCCTCCTTATGCACATCTAAAACCACTTTTTATTACCTTGCCGGTCTGCATTAAAATGCCTTTCTCCATACAGTTAATTGCCTTCTCAACATCTTCTGCTTTTATCTCTTTAAGCATTTCTTCTGTAATGGAATTCTTATCAATCTTTCCTACTCTTTTTGCCGCCTCCA
Source organism: Lachnospiraceae bacterium (assembly GCA_045640645.1). GTDB lineage: Bacteria > Bacillota > Clostridia > Lachnospirales > Lachnospiraceae > JAZUFJ01. Next base: position 4,242 of record JAZUFJ010000347.1, on the reverse strand, counting down.
TCATAGAATTTTCAAGAAGACTTCTTGCTTCTCGTCCATTTCCAAAGTCATCTCTGCTCATTCGCTTGCTGAAATATTCTTTTATACGATTGTCCATTGAAGGATCTATATTGAAGCCTCCAACCTTTGCATGGCTTTTGAAAATTTTAAGCATTTCTTCCTCGTCATAGGACCTGAAATAAATAGTAGAATTTATTCTGCTTCTAAGACCCGGATTAACGTCTAAAAATGCCTTCATTTTGTTATCCTTATCAGATACATTTGCTCCACCATAACCAGCAAACATCACTAGTCGGTCCATTCCATGTTTTTCTATCTCAATAATGAGCTGGGATATGGCTTCCTGACTAAAGGAATCACTTTCACCATCAAAACCTGCCGCTACTGCATAAGCCTCATCAATAAAAATAATGTCATAATTATCAAATAATGCTTTTACCTTAGGAGCCGAATGACCTACATACATTCCCTTTAGCTCAGCACCGTTTACCGAGATAAAGTTCTCGCCCTTAAGAAGCTTCTCCTCTGCCATCATTTTTCCAAGAAGCTGAGCCACTGTAGTTTTAGCTGTTCCCGGAGCTCCTACCATCATGTGCACATTATGAAAACTTCCTACACTAAGTCCCATTTTCTTTCTTAGTTTGTTATACCTCATAACATCCATAATGCCTCTTATCTGTTCTTTAACTTCTTCCATGCCTATTAGCTCTTCCTCGAACTGTTTTGAACTTTTCTTTTCACCGTTCTCGGCACGTGCTCCCAAGACCTTAAAGCGTTCCATTACATCAAAATCTTCGATAGTCAGCACTGTATTTAGATTTTTTTCCTTGGTTACGTATTTTATTACTTTATCAATCAAGTCAGCTTTTGCAGGATTATTCATAGATACGATACCGTTAACTATCATTTTCTTTTTAAAGCCTTTTTTTAGCTTATATCCATTAGCATCTACAATATTCTCAAACAATACCTGATGGTATTTTTCCCTGGCATCTTTATCGGTTGTCACATCTACTGTACCAGCTGAATATTCTAATATTATTTCACATATATCATTGTTATATCCTTCATCATCATCCGGTGAAAACAGTGTACTTTCCGGATCTCTCACTGCCAGATAAAAGACATGCCTGTTATTCTTATATCGTTTTAGGGCACTTAGAATCATTTCAGAATTGTTATATCCGAAAAAGCCTGATTCCTTATATAGAATACATATATTTTCTTTTCTTGTATTGTACCAATATGGGAGCTGGTTTCTTGGATTAGTATTAGAGTTAATACCGATACCGCCTATAAAGTTTGTATTTATTCCCGGACCTATTCTGCTAAGCAGCTCTGTGGTCGTAACAATAGGTATTCTCCACGGAGTTTCTTCCCAGTAATCTTCATTTTCCCATTCATTGTCGTCATCATCATCTTCAAAGTGGAAATCATAAGTTTCGTTATAGTCTTCAAATTCCATACTCTGCATATCATATACATCATCATATTCATCATCCGGCATCAACCCGTCCATTTTGTTATAAATGGCAGAAAGATAGGCTACAGCCATCATTCCTTCTTCTTCATTATCAGTCTGTATTACAACCATTCTAGAAGGGTTTTTCTTGACGAATTCTTCAAGATCTTTAAATTGAACTGCTCCCTTTGATACGTCGCTTTTTAGCTCTTTATAACTGATATTGTCAGGAACCTGAAGATATGTGACCTGCTGTCCCTTACCGTAATTCAAGTATCCTGTTCTGATATCCGGTTTAATCAAATTTAATTTTTCCATCTCTCATTCCTCCTATATCTGACATCGAATTTATTGATGCTCTACACACCTTATTTTATTTTTCCGTCGCTTCATGATAGGAGTATAATAAAAAGGAGCAGTAAAAAAATGTCATTTTTGACATCTTTTACTGCCCCGTAATTAACAAAGACAAATTATTATTTTATAATAACTTTCATTTCCGGATCTGCATTGTATATCTGATCCATCAGTTCTTCCCTATTATTGTCTATAACCTCTTGTCTATTCTGTGCCTTCAGCTCAATGTTTTCTTTCTCTATATTCAAATCACTCATTTCAGACACAAATGCATTGCTGCGCTCAAGCTCTTCATTAATAATGCTTTTTCTTTCATCATCTTCTTTATTATCAGTAGAAGCTTCGGTATTCTCTGGCTTTCCAGCTTCCTTATTAAGAGCTACCCTTTCTTTTTCCTCATTTATAGCATCATCTTTTTCTTCAGTTTCTCTTGCAGCATTGCTTTTCTCAGCGATCTCGTCTCTTCTTTCTATCTCTTTATCATAGTCATACTTAGAGATCTGACCTTTTAAATACATTGTCTCCAGCTGATTCACCGAAAAAGCAACCAAGGAGCCAACCTTCTCATCCGCTTTAGCCCCATTCTCTTTCACAGCTGAGCTAAGTGCTTCATTATCAGATTTATTAAGAACTATACCATCTTTAAGGCTGTTTAAAGCCTCTCCACTTGCCTTTAGGGTATCTCCATCCTGGTTAATTTCTACCAGACCATCGTCCACGGCCTCAGTTTCAGATAATCTCTTTTCCTCTTCAACCTGAGAGCCTGTCTTTATATTATTTTCATTATAATTAACAGGTTTTTCCCATGTTACTCCACCAATGTTATTAACAGTTCCCACAGCCATGCCGACACCTCCAGTCTGATATAAAGCTTCTATATATGATGTAATTCTATCATCATATAATATCAGTGTCAAAATTTCTAGTATTACAAATGAACTAAATGCTTACTTCTCCCTTACCCATACAGTCATTTCATTTTCTCCACGGTTAGCCCATGCATAATATGGTATCCAGGTTAAGATAACCAGCTCATCATTACTGCTGACTTTATTATATTTTTTATATAACCCTGTAATATCTGTCTCTCTTCTGTATCCCTTACTTTCAAGCCTTACGATACCACCAAGAAGATCCGGATTATAAGAATAATTAATATCACTATTTACGTCCACATAAATATTCTGCAGATTTTTGCCATTGTCTATTCCTTCAAGACAATAAATAAATGGTCCACGGCTTATAGCGATCTTATCTATATCATCTTTTACATGATCATTAGCTTTCCAGATAACCGGTTTCATATCAAATATAAGCTTGATATTATTATCAGACCATGTACCTGTTATATATACATATCCATCTTTACTTATAACATCCTTTTTATCAGTATCTATTTTTTCACCATCAACTAATATTTCATATTTATCAGTCCAGTCTGGTACTCTGAAAGCTAAAGTTTTAGTATTCTTTCCTTCGCAGGATACCTTAATATCTACACATCCATCCCAAACATAATTTGATACCTGGGACACATGCAAGGTATCTCCTGCAAGCTCTACATCTGTTTCATTACCAATATAAAGATCAAAGTACAGAGTATTCTCATCGTTGTGATAAATATACTGGTCAACAGACATCAAAAGCCTTGCCAGATTAGGAGGGCAGCATGCGCATCCTAACCATTCCGGACGTACAAATTTCACATGGCTTTTTGCAGGATCCTTTCTTGAGCTGTCAGGGTTAACCTCTAAAGGATTAACATAGAAGAAATGCTTACCATCAAGAGCCATTCCTGCGATAACTGTATTATAAATTGCCCTTTCCATTACATCTGCATATTCTGAAACAGATTTGTTTCTAAGCATCTGACGTGCAAAAAAGGCCAGTCCAACTGAAGCACAGGTCTCACAGTACATAGTATCATTAGGCAGATCATAATCTAAAGTAAAGGATTCTCCTATAACTGTTGAGCCTATTCCTCCTGTAATAAACATTCTCTTATCAACTATATTCCTCCATATTCTTAAGCAGGAATCATATAATTCTTTATCACCATTTGTTGCAGCGATATCTGCCATAGCTGTACACATATATACTAAGCGCACCGCATGTCCCTCTGCTGTCTCCTGTTCTCTTACAGGGGCATGGTTCTGTAGATAAGTAAGAGGAAAGCTCTTTATACCTCCTAATAAATCAATATCCAGTTCCTTCCATTGCTCCATGAAGAAATCAGGTCTCACTCCTCTGGAATTAATAAAATATTCCGCAAGCTTCTTATATCTTTCATTGTCGGATACACGGTACAATCTCATAAGGCCTATTTCTATCTCTTCATGTCCATCAATACCAAAATGCTTACCATCTTCATCTCCAAAATAGGAATCAATAAGTCGGAGGCCAAGCGGTCTTAGGAAGACAAT
>JAZUFJ010000346.1:0-9950 GCA_045640645.1 Lachnospiraceae bacterium | reverse complement strand
TACTGTGCAAGCCAAATCTTATATCCGCTAAGCTCTGATGCGTTCATATAGCTTGATAGCCATGTCTTGTTCGCATATACTCCAGGAGTATATCCTGCAGAGCTTATTGTATTACAAAAGGCCTTTATTATTGCCGTCCTCTGTCCTGCGCTCATTGAATTATATCCTGGTCGATTAGAGCTCTCAACATCCATAAATATTGGATACTGTATTCCATATCCACTACAAAGGGCAGCGCACATACTAGCTTCTTCAACTGCCTCAGCCTCTGTCAAAGCCGTTGTAAAGAAATAAATACCCACCTTAAGCCCAGCAGCTCTCGCCCCTTTTATGTGGCTCTTAAAATATGGATCCTCAACCAGTACTCCTGTAGATGATCCTCTATATCCACATCTTATAATCGCATAATTGATTCCCGATGCTTTTACACTGCTCCAGTTAATATTAGGCTGATATTTTGAAACGTCTATACCTAATATTCCTGAGCCCTGCATCAGAACACCTTCAGAGTTAAATGAATATCTGACTCCACCAATTATCTGATCACCAGTAACATATGTATTATCCTTCTTGTAATAATATGTTTTTCCATCTATGGTTTGCCAGCCTGTATATAAGTACTCAGCTACTTTCTTATAAAACTTCTGTGTTGGATCGTTAACATAGTCTCTATACTTTGCCAGTCTGTAAGCTCCATTATCATAGACATACAGAGGATTTTTAAGAGCATCATAAAGCTGAGCATCATCAGCATATTCACCTGATCCCACCTGAAGCTTAAAGGTTGCTGTAGTATTATTTGATCCATAAGCATTAATCGTTACGCTTCCGGATTTAAGTCCTGTAACCTTACAGGTTAATCCATCACTTACCAAAGATGCCTTAGTAGAGTCTGACACTTCCCATTTTACAGTCGTATCTGACGGAACAACCGTTGCTGTAATAGTAATTGTTTCCGATACCTTAACTGTATTTGCCGATGCACTTAAGGTTAGAGTAGCCTTTTCCTTGGTCTCAACCGTTACCTCACAAGTTGCTGTCTTACCTGATTCGGATGTAACAGTTACTGTCGCTTTACCTTCTTTTTTGCCTGTAACCTTTCCATTTTCAACAGTTACAATATTAGTATCTGAAGAAGACCATTTAAGGCTATCTGTAGAAGGTACTACGGTTGCGTTTAGTACTAAAGTTTCATTTATTCCAAGCTTAAGCTCAGTTTTATCCAAATATACCTTATACTTTTTCTTTTCCTCTTCAGTCTTTTTTGCTTCCTCGGCCTTTTTTAGCTCTTCGGCTTTCTTTAATTCTTCAGCTTTCTTCGCTTCTTCGGCTTTCTTTGCTTCCTCTTCGGCCTTCTTTGCTTCCTCAGCCTTCTTTAATTCTTCAGCTTTCTTTGCTTCTTCGGCTTTCTTTGCTTCCTCTTCAGCCTTCTTCGCTTCTTCGGCTTTCTTTGCTTCCTCTTCGGCCTTCTTTGCTTCCTCCTCAGCCTTCTTTGCTTCTTCGGCCTTCTTCGCTTCCTCTTCAGCCTTCTTTGCTTCTTCCTCAGCCTTTAGCTTTTCTTCTTCGCTTTGTGAAGGTGATTGCTCACTGTTTTGGCTATTTTCGTTTTCTCCCTTACTATCTGCAGGAGCTTCAGAGCTTTGACTTGCGTCTGATTCTGTTCCGCTACTAGCTTCAGAGCCTGCTGTTCCCTCATTAACTTCTGTTCCTGAGCTTTGACCTGCATCAGAAGCGCTCGATTCAGGTACCGGCTTATCACTTCTTTCTTCTACCACAGATGTAGGGGCTATTCCGCCTTCCTCCGGTTCAGACAATAATAATGGTAGACCGAATGTAAAGTTACCAGGAGTAAACCTTCTCGAACCATTTGATAAATTGCTTAACGCTACAATAAGATCATTAGATGTCTCTAGTTTTACTGTCTTTGTCAAATCTACAGCAGACTCCACATATGTCTCACCTGTTGCAGTTTTAGTAGACTCTACCCACTCCACAGTATCTGTAGGAGCTGTTCCAGTTTCCACATCTGCTGCTTGATTACCATTTGCATCCTCGACAGCTGCATTAACTTCTTTTTCAGTCTTAATTTCTTCTTTAATATTTTTGATTACTTTATATTCAACCTTCGCCTTAACTGATACGTTCTGAGAAGAAGATGGCAAAACAAATGCTGAAAGACTATCAGATGGAGTAATAGCGACAGAATAATCTCCTGCTGACACGTCCGTAAGATGAATAATTCCATCCTCATCTTCATCATCATTTTCGCTTATTCTACCTTCCTTATCAGTTATGGTTACTCCCCATGGAATTCCTTTTACAAGAGTATCATCACCGTCTACAAGCTTTATCTTAAGATCCTTTTCAATGCTTGATAATACAAGTGATAAAACCTTAAGCTCCTTAGAATCCGCTTCTTCAGCTATTTCTTCCATGTATTCAACTTCTGTTTCCTCTTCATAATACGTATCCTCAAAGGTCTCAGAATCGTAGAAATCATATTCTACCGGTTCTTCTTCGTACTTTGAAAGAGCGGCAAGCGCCAAAGCTTTGCTTTGCTCACTGGTATAATTTGCGTATACCATGGTAGTCATAATCGCGCTCAAAAATATTATAACAGCCATAAACACAGTCATCCATTGGACCACTGTGCTATGATGTCTTTTCTTTGCAATTTTATTGGATAACTTTTTATCCTGCCATTCAGCTGACTCTTCTCTGAAATTCTTAGTCGGCTGTTCTTTTCCCCTTTTTTTCTTCATTCTTACCCCAATTATTTTATAATGTCATCGTTAACAATCAACGCTTTTGTAAACATTTTCATCTGATATTAATCCGCCCTCACAGAATAATTCAGTATTTATACATTATAAGCCATTGGCTACATCAACAAGATATCTTCCATACTCTGTTTTCATAAGTGGTTCTGCAAGCTTGAGAAGCTGTTCTCTTGTAATAAAGCCTCGTCTGAAAGCTATCTCTTCTATACATGAAATATACAATCCCTGTCTCTTCTGGAAAGCACTTATAAAATCAGCTGCATCTAAAAGCATATCATGATTACCCGTATCAAGCCATGCAAAGCCCCTTCCAAGCGGCTCAACATGAAGGTCACCTCTCTCAAGGTAAGTATTATTAACAGTTGTAATCTCTATCTCTCCTCTGGCAGATGGCTTAACGTTTTTTGCTATCTCTACAACATCATTATCATAGAAATATAATCCTGGAACAGCATAATTTGATTTAGGATTAGCAGGCTTTTCTTCTATCGATAAAGCCATACCATTTTCATCGAACTCTACAACGCCATATTCCCTTGGATCCTTTACATAGTATCCAAATATTGTTGCGCCGCTTTCTCTCTGGGCACATTCTCTTAACACCTTTGAAAAGCTCTGACCGTAGAAAATATTATCCCCTAAAATAAGAGCTACGCTATCATCCCCAATAAATTCCTCACCAATAATAAAGGCATCGGCAAGTCCTCTTGGTGTTTCCTGTACAGCATAGGACATATTAAGTCCTAGCTGCTCTCCTGTTCCAAATAATTCCTTAAACATAGGAAGATCTCTCGGAGTAGAAATAATAAGAATATCTCTTATATCTGCTAACATCAAAATAGATAATGGATAATAAATCATTGGTTTATCATATACTGGCAACATCTGTTTTGAAATTGCCTTTGTTAATGGATACAGTCTTGTGCCTGAGCCTCCAGCAAGGATTATTCCTTTCATTTGTACATCTCCTTATAATAATTCTGGTAATCACCGTTTACTACATTTTCCATCCATTTCATGTTTTCAAAATACCATTTAATAGTAAGCTTTATGCCCTCTGCAAACATTGTTTCAGGCTCCCATCCAAGCTCAGCCTTAATCTTGTCAGGTGCTATAGCATATCTTCTATCATGTCCTTTTCTGTCTGTTACATATGTAATAAGATCATAGTTTACATGAGCTTTTCTGGCATCGTCATCTGGTAACATATCATGAATAGTATCGATAATAATCTTTACGATCTCAATATTCTGTTTCTCGTTGTGACCGCCTACATTGTATTTTTCACCCAGCTTACCATTTTCAGTAACCATATCAATAGCCTTTGCATGATCCATTACATAAAGCCAGTCTCTTACATTCTTGCCATCTCCGTAAACAGGAAGCTTCTTTCCGATCAAAATATTATTAATAATAAGAGGGATCAGCTTCTCTGGGAACTGATAAGGTCCATAATTATTTGAACAGTTTGTAATATTGGCTGGGAAATGATATGTATCAATATATGATTTTACTATCAAATCTGACGAAGCCTTACTTGCTGAATATGGACTGTGAGGATCATATGGAGTAGTCTCATAGAAATATGTATCTCCCTCTTCTAATGAACCATAAACTTCATCTGTTGAAACATGTAAGAATCTTTTATCTGCTTTAAAAGATCCATCCTCAAGCTCCCATGCATTCTTTGCACAGTTAAGCATTACAAGTGTGCCTAGAACATTTGTCTGAACAAATACTTCTGGATTACGGATACTTCTGTCAACATGACTTTCAGCAGCAAAATGAACCACTCTGTCGATATCATTTTCTTCAAATATTTTTGCTATAGCATCTCTGTCACAGATATCTGCCTTAACAAATGTATAATTATCTTTATTTTCAATATCCTTTAAATTCTCAAGGTTTCCAGCATAGGTAAGAGCATCTACATTAATAATTCTTATCTCATCACCATACTTTTCAAACATGTAGTGAATATAATTTGAGCCAATAAACCCAGCTCCTCCTGTTACTAAATATGTACGCATAATATCCTCCTTGGCGCATAAAATCATTTTATTATATCATTAAATAGTAAAAAATACCAGCTATTCAACACTGTAAAGCAGATACTGACCAAATGTATCAACATAATCAAAGCCATATCCTGACAAATCCCAATACACCTCATCATTTTCATTTATCACATCTGGTATGAGAAAGCCTGATGTATCTACTATTGGTTCTCTGTCTCCCACAAAGTTTACATCTTCAGTATAACCATCTGTATTTACGGTTTCTGTATTTCCAAAATCCTGATAGACACAGTCAAATACTATAAAATCAACATTTCGTTCCTTACTAAGTTCATGAATAAATTTTAAATCAGGAAAAGAGGTAGCCATCTGTGAACATGCCTCTTTTAATATTTCCTCAGCGCCATATATTCTTCCATAGGTAGCATCTTCCCCATATAGAAGATAAATATCAGATGAATACTGTCTATAAACATGAGCTGTCTCATAAGGCACTATAAGCCTGGGGCTTTCTTTTAGCTCTAATACTCTCTCAGACAATTCTATTACGCTCTCCGGTAATCTATATGCGTTCTCCACCTTCGAATACATAGAATTGGATATCTTAAACACACCACAGTAAAAAATAATCGGAAACATGCATAATATGGCAATATACCTCATTTTCTCGTTATCAAGTCCCGTCACAAATATTGTCATGCCTATGGCAGCAATGGCCGGAACCATCAAAATCCAGAAAAATCTTCCTCTTATTTCATCATCATAAATAGTCATAATAAAATTATGGGCAACGGGAACTACTATATTAATACCTATCAGCATTAAAATATTAGGAAGCAGCAAGCGCTCTTTTATATGCTTATCCTTCAAATAGAAAGCCACAAAAGCTATGGTGATAAAATATATCGCCATATACATACCGTTTCCCGTATATTCAAGATTCATATGAATCATGTCAAGTATAGCCTGTTTCATATTATAAATCCTTTTCAGTTATTCATTATCCTTTGAACATGATTAGATAAATTATGTTTGGAATCATTAAAATCATAAGCTTTATGCTCAATACCAGATTCTTTTTATTCCATATTATGGCGGCTGCATATGCCACACCCAAAGCAAGTGAAAGCATTATTCCCATTCCGCTTAGCATGGCGCTGGCCAGCATTACCATTGCAAAGCTTATTAATAGTTTTATCTCGTTCTCTTTTGTCGCCTCATCAAAAAATCTCATCAAAATATACCAAAGGAGTGGCAACAACACCATAGCAAATATAGATCTTCCCTGCCAAATTATCGTAAGAAGTGTATATCCTGAAGAGAAAATTGATTCAAAGGAAAAAAGATGAATCAAAGCTAAAAATAAAAGGAATAACCATGTTTTGTACTTGTCCCCTTTAAATAAATAATCAGCGACAAGATAAAATGACATGTAACAAAAAGGAATAAGTATAAATGGCAGGTAAGTATGCGCACATACTGCCGGTGGAAGCCTGAATAGATATGAAAGTAATCCCAAATATACAGGATAAGGGCTGGTGACATCCTTCCTAAGCTCTCCATATCTCACGCTTATCTCTTCACCTGTTATGGGATGAATAGTAATCATGGAATCCTTTTCAACCGCTGCCACAGCCTCCGCTACAAATCTCGCATCGTCCGTATCAATATGAACATTACATCCAAGCAGCCATGTTTGAAACATAATAAGAAAAACCGCCGCCAGCATAACAATAACAACCGGCATTTTGTAATCGCCCTTTTCAAATTTCAAACTGCTTAATAATATCTGCCTGGTTTTAAAGAAATATAACAAGCCAAATATACAAAGCAGAATTACTATAACCAGCCATAAGTTTTTTAAAATATGAAACGGCAGCATTTTACTAATCATTGGAACAGCAAATATCTGAAAAACAGCCATCATTATGGCGTTTCCCATTAAAATATTCTTTATGATAGCCGAAACGATATCAGTCTTTTTCTCTGCATTATTTGCATTATCCGAAGCCGAAGCCTGAACTTTACCATATCCAAGTTCAAATACCAGAAAACCTATGATAAAAGGTACTATGACAGCCCAAACAACAATAAGTAAAATACTCATATTTTTTTCCTTTAAAACAGTATCTTTTTAAACTTCATTTATAAAACCATTTGTAACTACTGAAACAACATCATAATTGGCCCTGCTATCACAGGAACAATATACATGACTGTAAACATAAACAGGAAGCCAGCCAGACATATACCATAAAGAATATAGTCTGTAGCTTTCTCCGTCTCTTCATTAATAAGAGACTTACCTTTAATTCCTTTTATAAAAACAAATACTAGCATCAAAGCTGCCAGAGCAGATATAATTGCACCGGTTTTCATGCCGCTTGGGATAAATCGTAGTGATACCTCATTCTTACCGTCAAGAAGCGGAACAGCAGTAAACAGGCCTGCATACCTGTATGCGTTCACCTTCACTCCATTTACCATAACCTCAAAACTATCATCATATGCCAAAGGTATTATCATAATCTGCTGTTCTGAAGCGCTAACACGCATATCCACACCATTGTTAACCATATGTATCTCTGGTGCAGAATCCTCATAAGAACTGCACATTTCCTCGAGCATATCAAGATCTATGGCACATATATCAAATTCATAATTATTATATTCGGTGTTAAATTCAATATTCAGTCCGAGCTTTACGTCTTCATCCCTAAAGCTTCCAATATAAACTGCATTATTATTAAAATGTGCCGGATAGCCCTGATTATCAGGCTCCTTTATACTCGGTACTATGATATCCTTACCGTTCACGTTAATTTTATAATTGTAATATTGCTCGTCTACACTGTTTGCTACAAAATAAAGAGCTTTATACCCTTTAATATGAAATACATCTTCTATATTATCAGTAAAACTTTCTTCTAAAGACCCCAGACGATCTACATCATCTTTAACCAGTGCCTTATTCTTTCCATTATCTCCATATATCCATGAAGCTATATTCTCATCACTTTCCATAATGCCTTGATATACATCATTGTGAAGTTTCACCATATCAGGTGATTCCTCCATAAGATCATGATCTGGCGGGTATAATACTATTCCAAAAGGAAGAGTATATTTACTGCGATAATATCCATATTCCGCTTTTTCTCCTGTCTTATGATCTATAACGGCTTCAGCAGTATAAATCTTTTCATAAAGATCTTCACTTTGTTCTAAATAAGATATTATATTTTTTATTCCAATAAGAGCATCAGAAAATACTGTTCCCCCTGCATCAAGCATTCTTGTAAACTGAATTGTATATCCCCACTTTGCCGCGCCTTGCTGTAAATCTGGAGATATCAAATGAGTCCAGTTTGACAGTTCACCTCTCCTAAGCACCAGTCCATAGTTTGAGTTAAGGCTTTCATCAGGGTTTTTTATACGATTTATTGCATCCGGAGTAATATCAAAGGACTCTGCAAGCTGATTACAGATACGAACATATTCCCCTTCCTGTTCAGGCTCCTCTGAATATCCCGTAACAAAGGTTGGTTTTCCAAAGAGTAAAATTCCATAGAAAATAAGCTCACAAGCTATCAATGGAGCTGCATAAACAGGCAGTGATCTCCTCTTCTCAGATACTACGATTAGTATTACATATATCACGAACAATACTATCATGATTAATGCAGTAATATGGAATACCTTTCTAACAGCCATTCCAGGATTATTAAAATAGGCAGGAATACCAAAACAAAGGACAGCAATTCCAGCTATAAAAGTAATACCTGTAAAAATATAAGCTGATTTCTTTAATGATCGCTTACTTGTTTTGCTTACATCCGTTTCAGCTTCAGCGACAATATCGCTTTTATTATACTTTTCTATTACATAGGCTACGCAGGCAGCCATGGTAAAATAAATCATAAAGCCATTTCTAATAGGATACTGAACATAAGATCCAAAATGCCATATAAGATTAATACTCTCAAAGAAGAGCTCTGCTATGATAATTATAATCGAACCCACCAAAACAAAGATCTCTTTATTATTTAATTTTTTCTCAATTCTGCATCTGATCAGATAATATGCCAGAAGAGCAGCTATAAAGCTTAATCCTAGAAGTGAAAAATATCTGGTAGTATATGCTCCCTCCACCTTTGATATAATACTAATGTACTGATTAAACAGACCTCCGCCATTTTCATTTTCGAATCGTGCCGAGGTGAGAGTCTGCTTTATCTGAGGTAAAAAGATAAAACAGGAAACCGCTATTGAAGCTAAGGTTGACAAAAGCAGACGAAGAAGATAATACCTTCTTTTATTACTATTATCTTCCAAGCTCATCTTCTTATCAAAAATCTTATCCGAAAGCAAAATCCAGCCCGTCATAAGAATAATGTAGATTAGCATCATAAAAGTAATATAATAGCTGTTTATCATTGCAAGACTTAATACAATTATGTATTTGAAGCATTTGCCCTTTGTTAACAGTTCCTGAACATATAACATCATAAGAGGAAATAGCACAGCCACATCCATCCATTGATTGGTAATATATAAAAGAAGGACAAAGCCGCAGAACCCATATCCCACACTAAATACAGTTTCATAAAAATAATTGATTACATGAGATTTGTGAAGATATATATACATTGTCAGAGTCATGCACATCATCTTTATCATTTGAAATATTGAAAGACTCTGCAGTAATCTATCCCTTTTTATAAATAGGAAAAATAAGTTAAATATGCTCAAATTGGAGCAGCCTGAAGTACTCATGGCCATATTTACAGAAAGGCCGGTATACCAATCAAAAAATACTGCCTTTGTTCCGTGCAGCACATCATAAACATGATAATAAAATGCAGATATCTGCTGTGCCATATCATAGTAATCGATAGTATCTTCACCAAATGGATATATACCTTTAATTGCCAGAACAACACAGAATAATACTGCAGTTATCACAGATGGAATAACATATTTAAATATTTGTATTGCTTTATTTTCTTTTTTACTATTCAACAACATATTTTCACTACCCACGCAATCATGAATAAAAATCATGAATAAAAAGTCATGCGTTAAATATCACAATTCCAATTATTATTACTATCATTCCAAGCATTTTTCTTGCTGGAATTTTTTCTTTAAG
>JAZUFJ010000345.1:0-5063 GCA_045640645.1 Lachnospiraceae bacterium | reverse complement strand
GTACCTGCAATCCTTTTTACAGGTACAGACATCACTATAGACATCACTATCCATTAGAAATTTGATGTAAAAATGAGTTGTTTTGAGAATTTTCGTCCTGATTTGGACTGATACGACCTGTCAGTATAACTTTACTGAAATGTCCTGAAAACCGCGTAAATACAATAAAAAACCCCAGTAGAAACCATTATCTACTGAGGTATTTGCCAGGGCTACAAGGATTCGAACCTTGAACTGACGGAGTCAGAGTCCGTTGCCTTACCGTTTGGCGATAGCCCTATATAACACTTCCGTGTCAACAAAAGAAATTATATAATACATCCATATAAAATGCAAGTACTTTTTCTATTATTTTTGATTTTGTTTTTAAATACTTATATTTTCCAGCCAGTTCTTAAGACCACGATTATTTACAGCTTCCAAAGCGGCTCTTCTACCATCTTCATAGGCTTTCCTTAATTTAGCCGGATCTTTTTCAGCGCTTTTTAAATCAAGCTTTTGTTCCGGTCTTATAACAAATATATTCCCCTTCTTTTCCTGGGACCTGATATAATCGATGTTTGCGTTATAAAAGGTATGTCTATTAGCAAAGGCATATACAAATTTCGGATATTTATGATATAAAAGTCTGCACATAAATGTAGCTTTGTTCTTCTTTTTACGATAGCTGTCAGGCTGTGTAAGCACAACTACATTCCTGTCATATGATATGGACTCAAAATATTTTAGTGGAACAGAATCAGTGATCCCACCATCTAACAGTTTATACCCATCGATTTCTATAGGCCTTGTAACAATAGGTATTGATGCCGACGCAGCTATCCATTTAAGATCCTTATCTTTTCCATCATAGCATTTATAATACCTTGGAGATCCTGTCTCTATATCAGACGCTACTACATAGAATTCCATTTTATTCTCTTTAAAGGTCTTTGTATCAAATACATCCAGCTTATCTGGCAGCTCATGATAACAGAAATCATAATCAAAAAAATTTCCTGTTTTAAGATATGACCAGATAGTACCAAATCTTTTGTCCTTACAGTATTTACAATTATATCTGATAACACGACCTATCTGATGGGATTTAATATTACAGCCAAAGGTTGCACCTGCAGATACACCAATCGCGCCATCAAAGGTAATACCATTCTCCATAAATACATCGATAACGCCAGCGGTAAACATACCGCGCATAGCGCCACCTTCCATTACTAGCCCTGTTTTCATTTTATATCCTCACCCAGTTTGAAAGGGTCTTCACTTCGTTGTCACGGTCTCTTAGATATGCCGATGGATAAACCGTTATATGTCCATCGTTTTTATTTAGTAGCGCACCCCACTGACTAAAAGTGGAATTAGCTATAATATTATGCTTACATAAGCTCATAAGCTGCATATCTCTGAAACTGTTATCACCTGTATTATTGGTAACTATAGTCTTATTAGGTAGCCAGTCAAACTCCTTTTTTACAAATTCAGAATCATCTGAAAAAATAAAATACTTTGGGTCGCTAACACTGTTCTCTATAGTTTTAACCGCTTCTTTATAGTATTTCTCGCCAAGTGGAATAAACATATTCGCATATGTAGTCAAATAATCTCCACGTCTTACATGTATGCTTACAGAATTAGAATTATTAATCTTTTCAGCCAGCTCTGTATTAATACTATCAGTAAAATCTGGGAATACAAATTCATCCCTGACAATATCTATTACATCTTTGTAATATGCCTCTTCAATAAAAAAACCTATAAAATACCAGTTTTTACTAACATCTAAGCTTCTGACAAAGCTACCAATATCCGTTATATTTCCATTAAGCTCGTCAACAATATAAGGCGCTCTTGACCCCTGTGTAAATTCCCTAAGAATTCTGTTTGGATACCTTCTGAACTTCTCAAATCTCTGTCGAGAAATACCACCTTTTTTACAAAGATTAGGAAGAAGTCCCGTCACCTTAAGAATCTCAAATTTCCCAGCCTCATTAATATAAAGCCTGCTGCCGTCTCTACCACCAAAGGCTCTTTCGAGCTCGTATCCATGATGATCATCATTAGCATAAAACCACGTGAGATCCAGCTTTACCTCTGTATTAGGATATAATTTCTGCATCAGCCGGTAAAAGGAATACTGAAACATCTGATTGCCCATACCGCTGGTGATACGTACTATAATCATTTATGTCCCTCTAGAATAATATCGCAAATTCTATCTACATCCTCTATCGTCAAAGATGCTGCCATAGGAAGTGTCAATACTCTGTCCGATATCCATTTTGCTACTGGAATATCTGCGTTTTCATATTTCCCGTCAAAGCACTCAAGCGTATTTGTCAGCGGATAGAAGTATTTTCTGGAATGTATATTATGCTCTTTTAATCTGTTAAAAACATCATTTCTGGTCTCGCCAAATTTTTCCTCATCAAATACAACTGGAAAATAAGCATAATTATGAGTAACCTTCTCCTGATCTTTAGTTATCTTAAGACCAGGAATATCTGATAACCGCTCACGATAATGTGTTATAACTGCTTTTCGTTTCTTTATCTCTTCATCAACATGTTTGAGATTACAAAGTCCCATAATAGCCTGGAACTCATTCATCTTAGCATTAGCGCCTATTCCATCAATAGTCTCTTCATCCTTAATACCAAAATCCTTAAGCTTCCTTAATTCCTCAATAAGATTCGCATCTCTTGTGGTGACCGCTCCTCCTTCGATGGAATTAAATACTTTTGTAGCATGGAAAGAAAACATGGATGCATCGCCAAAGCTTCCAACAGGTATGTCATTGTAACGGCAGCCAAAAGTATGAGCTGCATCATAAATCACCTTAAGATTATGCTTTTTAGCTATCTCATTGATTGCCTCTATATTGCATATGTTTCCGTATACATGCACAGGGATTATTGCGCTGGTTTTATCTGTTATAAGAGACTCTATCTTATCTGTATCAATTGTGTAATCATCAGGATTAATATCACAGAATACCGGTGTTAAACCATTTCTGATAATCGCATGGGTGGTAGATACAAATGTAAAAGGAGTAGTGATAACCTCTCCTGTAAGCTTTAAAGCCTGTATACAAAGCTCCAAAGCCATATGTCCATTTACAAATAAAGATACATGGTCCACTCCCAAATAGCTCTCAAGCTCCTTTGTCAGCTTTTCATGATTAGCTCCCATATTTGTAAGCCATGCGGAATCCCATAAAGGTCTTATGGCTTCTACATATTCATCAAAGGGTGGCATAGAAGACCTTGTCACCAAAATTCGTTTTTCTTCGCTCATTTTTCTCTTCTTCTTATATTATTTCTGTATTTACGATTTATGGAAATCTATTTAAATATCTTAGTCATCACCGTCTTTATGCTGTAACCCAGTAGAGATGATTTCTTATCCTGCAATACAACATGGGCAATGTTATACTCATACATATCCTTTAAAAATTGAAGATTTTCCTTATTAGGCTTATGCAAAAAAGTATTAAGGGCACTGTCAAAATCCCTTTTTGCCTTTGACCTTCCAAAATCTGTAAGACCTAACGATTCCTCACACCATTTCATAAGAGTTTTGGTCAAATAACAATCTTCTTTTATGATATTTCGTTTTATAGAAAGAGAATTCCAGTTGCCTCCGTCCTTTTTTCTGACATAACGCCAGGCGCTCATGGTCTCGTCCATCCTGTAAATATCTCCCTGTATCAACAGGAACAAAAGGATTACTCCATCATCAACAAAATCATGTGCTCTATATAGAATCGTATAATCATATTTATTTTCAAGATAAATATTTCTGGATACTATAGTGGCATAATGTCCTGCCCATTTTCCGCTTTTCTTGTAGTCATCAAAAGTGAACTTTCCGCTCCAGGAATACATATCTCCTACTTTTCTAAGCTCTGTATCTGTTATCTCATCATCATTTTCATCTATTAGCAGACAGGAATGGGAACAGGCAATATATTCAGGGTGATTCTCTAAGAAATCAACCTGTTTCTGAAGCTTATTTTCATCTGTCCAGTAATCATCGCCCTCAAGATATGCAATGTATTTTCCCCTGCATTCCATTGTGGTCTGATAAACGTTAAGTGTAGGTCTGCCCAAGTTTTTCTCTCTAAACAGAAGCCTTACTTTATCCGGATATTGCTCATATATTTCTTTAACAATCACCCTTGTAGAGTCTGTTGAACAGTCCTCACCTACTATAACCTCAAAATCAAAATTTGTTTTCTGATTAAGGACGCTCATAAGAGCTTTTCTAACGTATTTTTCGTGATTGTAAGTAATGAAAATAACGCTAAGTAGCGGTTTATCCATATAAATCTCCATTCCTCGGCAATTACTATTAATCATTTATCAATAGGCCAAAATACTTTTTAACCTCACCATCATTATTACCAATTTGACACATATTCTCAAATATAATAATGAGGTTTCCTACAAGGTATCAGGATCTACTTCTCTGATTTTTCCGTCCTCAACTTTGAAAACATATT
Source organism: Lachnospiraceae bacterium (assembly GCA_045640645.1). Lineage (GTDB taxonomy): Bacteria > Bacillota > Clostridia > Lachnospirales > Lachnospiraceae > JAZUFJ01. The sequence continues at coordinate 562 of JAZUFJ010000345.1, read as the reverse complement.
TACAATTCTTAATAGTAGTAAGCCTGTGGGCAATAATTATAAGAGTCTTTCTTCCCTGGAGACGGTCTATAGCCTCCATAACTGCTGTCTCTGTTCCTGAATCTAAAGCTGAGGTAGCCTCATCAAGAACAAGTATTTCCGGATTATCATAAAGAGCTCTGGCTATACCGATACGCTGTCTTTGTCCACCTGACAATCGCACACCACGTTCTCCAACCATTGTATCCAGTCCTTCTGGAAGGGATCTTACAAATTCAGAAAGCTGAGCCTCCTCAAGAGCCTCCCATACCTTCTTTTCGTCTATTTTATCTTCGTCTATACCAAAAGCCACATTGCTCCTAATGCTCTCATCTGATAGGAATATCTGCTGAGGAATATAAGCAAGCTTCTTTGACCATTTTATAGGATGCTCATGAACATTCATTGAGCCATAGCATACTGTACCCTCTGTAGGAGTAAGTATTCCAAGAATAATGTCTGCAAGTGTAGACTTTCCAGCTCCTGATGGTCCAATAAGCCCTACTCCGCTTCCAAGAGGTATAGAAAATGATATGTCCTTTAT
>JAZUFJ010000344.1:0-2560 GCA_045640645.1 Lachnospiraceae bacterium | reverse complement strand
GGATGAGAGCAGCAAGATAGAGAATATTCTTGTAAATGATCTTAGTCAGGCAGAGGAAGTATTTAGTAATTGCTCGTCAGCTAAAAAGACAGGCTTTTATGTTCTGGCAGACAAAGAGGTAAAAGGAATATCCCTGTGCTTTGATAATGAGAAGAGCTATTTTATTCTCAATACAGGTTTTATCACCGAAGGATATCTGATTGATAAATTATGTAAACTGATTGCAAATGGCAAGGATTCTGTTTTCTATACATTTGATGTGAAGAATCAGTTTAGGTATTTAAGTGAAGTAGCAGATGACAGGTTTATTGACAGACTATTTGATATAAAGATAGCAGCATATCTTAATAATCCATTAAAAAATGATTATGCGCCGGAAGATGTGGCGAATGAATATCTTGGTATGGTGATAAAGGACTATGCTCAGGTATTTGGCAAGAAGACCATAGATGACATGCTGACAGAAAATACAGAGGCTGTTAAGGATTATGCAGGCTATATCAGCTTTGTATGCTTTATGGCAGCAGATATGCTAACAGAAAAGCTTGATAATACAGGGATGCTTAAGCTTTTTAAAGAGATAGAGATGCCTTTAACCATTTGTCTTTATGATATGGAAAAGGAAGGCATACTGGTTAAACCGGATGAGCTTAAGGCTTATGGTGAAGAGCTTCAAAAGCAGATAAATACCTTGGAGGGCAGCATACATGAGGCTGCAGGATGTGATTTCAATATAAATTCGCCTAAACAGCTGGGTGAAGTCCTGTTTGAAAAGATGGGATTAAAGGGCGGCAAAAAAACAAAGACAGGCTATTCGACAGCTGCGGATGTATTGGAAAAATTGGCCGAGGACAGCCCTTTTGTTGCGGATATTCTGAAATACAGAGGCTTAGCGAAGCTTAAGAGCACATATGCTGACGGTTTACTTGCTTACATAGATGATAAAAATAGGATACATTCTACCTTCACACAGACTATTACTGCAACGGGACGACTTTCCAGTACAGATCCTAATCTTCAGAATATTCCTATAAGAGAAGTACAGGGAAGGCTTATCAGAAAGGTATTTGTTCCTAAGGATGGTTATGTATTTTTAGATGCAGATTATTCTCAGATAGAGCTAAGAATATTAGCACATATGTCAGGGGATGAGAAGCTTATTGAAGCTTATAACAGGGAAGATGATATACATCGAATAACAGCATCTGAAGTATTTAATACACCATTTGAAGAGGTGACTGATATTCAGAGAAGAAATGCAAAGGCAGTAAACTTTGGTATTATTTATGGTATTTCTTCTTTTGGGCTTAGTCAGGATTTAAGTATTTCCAGAAAAGATGCAAAAGATTATATAGATAAATATTTTGAAACCTATCCTCAGGTGAAGAGCTTTATAGATTCTCTTGTAAATGGAGCAAAGGAAAATGGTTATGCCCTTACTATGTATGGAAGAAGAAGACCTATTCCAGAGCTTAACTCCTCTAATTTTATGCAGAGGCAGTTTGGAGAGCGTGTGGCTATGAACGCCCCTATACAGGGTAGCGCTGCAGACATCATGAAGATAGCAATGCTTAGAGTATATAGAAAGCTTAAGGAGAATAATCTTAAGTCTAAAATAATTCTTCAGGTTCATGATGAATTGCTGATAGAAACAGCAAAGGAAGAGGAAGAGATAGTAGGAAAGATTCTTACAGAGGAAATGAAGAATGCGGCACAGCTTAAGGTCAGCTTAGAGGTTGATATGCATGCCGGATTAAACTGGTATAGCGCCAAGTAGGATAAAGAGGTAAGGCATTATGAAGATTATAGGCATTACTGGAGGCGTGGGAGCTGGTAAGTCTGAAGTATTATCATTGATAAAGGAAGCATGTGATTGCGAAATATTAAAGGCTGATGAGCTGGCTAATGAGATAAAGCTAAAAGGTAATCAATGCTATGATGAATTGGTTAAGCTTTTAGGAGAAGAGGTTCTTGACGATAATCAGGAAATCGATAAGAAAAAAATGGCTTCCATGATATTTAATGACAAAGAGCTTCTTGGAAAAATCAATAATATTATTCACCCGGCAGTAAAGAAGGAGATTCTTAGGCTTATAGAAAGTTATAGGAACGCTGGGAAAATAGATTACTTCTTTATAGAGGCGGCGCTTCTTATTGAGGATGGATATGAAGCCATAGTTGATGAGCTCTGGTATATATATGCGTCAAAAGAGACCAGAAGAGAGCGTCTTAAGAGCTCCAGAGGATATTCCGATGAAAAGATAGAGAATATTATGAATAGTCAGCTTGATGAGATGGTATTTAGGGAACACTGTAAAGTAGTGATAAATAATGATAAGGATATAGAGGAAACAAGGGAACAGATACGTAGAGAATTGGCGTAAAAAGGGGTATTAGAAGTGGTCACAGGTAAGAAGAATCCAGGACAGCTGGTATTTGGATTAGACATAGGTACAAGAAGTATAGTTGGTACAGTAGGATATAAAACAGAAGAGACCTTTCATGTTATAGCACAGCAGGTAAAAGAGCATGATACAAGATCTATGCTTGATGGTCAGAT
>JAZUFJ010000343.1:0-2584 GCA_045640645.1 Lachnospiraceae bacterium | reverse complement strand
AGGCATCAGATATGGAGAAACTATAAAGTCTTATGTTGCTAAATATGGCAGCGCTAAAGACTTAAAGTGTATTCCTATAGCAATAGCCGGATGGATGAGATACCTTCTCGGTGTTGATGATAACGGTGAGAAGTTCGAGTTCTCTCCAGATCCAATGGTTGAAGAGCTGTCAGGTATGCTTAAGGACGTTAAGCTTGGGGATAAGGAAAGTGCAAAGGGTGTATTAAAGCCTATACTTTCTAATGAAAATATTTTTGGCTCTAATCTTTATGAGGCAGGAATCGGAGAATTTATAGAAGAAGTTTTTGAAGAAGAGATAAGTGGCAAGGGTGCAATCAGAGCTACTCTTAAAAAATATCTTGCATAACATATAAAATATGAAAAGCACTTTAGGAGATTTGTTTCCTAAAGTGCTTTTCTTGTGATAGGGATATATTGTAAATCGAAGATAAACACGTTATAATCTAATGGTCTGTATGTTTTTACATAGGATGAAATTTGATAATAGTGTCAGATGAAAGCTTTGACGTAAATAAAATATAAAATGGAGACTGGTTATGAAAGAAAAGTGGGTTGCTTATGTGTCAACTTATACTAGAGACAATGATAAGGGCATAAGAATATATGATGTTGACGTAAAGAATGGAAGAATAGAAGAAAGAGATCAGATTACTATTACAAATTCTTCTTATGTTACAATTTCACACAAGGGTGAATTTGTTTATTCTATAACAGATATGGGTGTTGAGTCTTTCAAGATAATGCCGGATGGTGGTCTTGTAGAGCTTAATAAAGCATCGATAAATGGTATGAGAGGATGTTATCTTTCAACAGATTATGAAGATAAATTCCTTTTTGTTGCGGGATATCATGATGGTAAGATTACAGTTTTAAGGCTCAATGAGGATGGATCAATAGGAGAGATTACTGATGAGATATTCCATAGAGGTTTAGGAAGTATAGCTGAAAGAAATTTCCGACCTCATGTTGGCTGCGTAAAGATGACCAGGGACAATACTTTTCTATGTGCAGCTGATCTCGGTGTTGATCATGTTAAGATATACCGACTTGATCATGAAACAGGTAAGCTTAAGCTTGCAGACATTGTAAGATGTGAGCAGGAATCTGCGCCAAGATATATAAAGTTCAGACGCGATGGAAAGTTTGCATATATTATTCATGAGCTGTCAAATACTATAGATGTATATTCTTATCATATAGAGAACAATCAGCCGGTATTTGATCTTATACAGAAAGTTCCTACGCTTAATGATTATCATGCTGGTGGATCTGCTGCCTGTGCAATGAAGTTTTCTTTTGATAATAAATACCTGTTTTGCTCAAATGCAGGAGATAATTCTGTAGGAGCCTTTAGGATAGATGATGAGACTGGTATGCTTACAAAATGTTTTGTATTGCCTGTAAGCGGAGATTATCCAAAGGATGTAGCAGTATTTCCTGATGGAAAGCATCTGATTAGTCTTAATCACGAATCTGATACAATGAGCTTCTTTAATCTGGATCTTGAAAAGAATACACTTATTATGAACGGACCAATGATTAAGCTTCCAAAGGGTAATTGCCTTATAATGCATAGAGTAAAATAGTTGAGATTGTAGAGCTTTAAATAATGATTATTAAGTATTTAATTCGATTTGGCATAGCTGGTATTCTTACTTTTTTATCAAGCTTTGCCACAGGTAAAGATATATACGCTGAAAGTAATTTAATACAGGGAGATGACCAGGCTATATTTAGTGACTGGAACGATTATAATCCGGGTACAGAAGCAATTGCCACAGGTCAAAGCGACGAAGGTATGCAGCTGTTTAGGGATACATCTTTGAACATCAATGATTTTATTGATGCTGGTGAAAACCCAATAGATGCAGATGATTTTTTCCAGTTTGAAAATAAAGAAGCAGGCGAAGATAATCAGGAAGAGATTAGAGAGGAAAAAAACAGCTCTGAACAAAAGCCTGAGGGAAATAATAAGAAGGAAACTGGTAGTGGAACAAAAGAGGGCATATATATTCCGCAATCAGATATGTGGAAGCTTATATTAGTAAATAAGCAGAATCCTGTTCCTGATGACTATAAGGCTAATCTTGTAAGCGTTGGAAATATGCAGGTGGACGAACGAATTGCTTCAGATACCGCAAAAATGCTGAAAGCAGCAAAGAACGATGGAGTGGATCTGGTAATATGCTCGGCATACAGGAGCTATGATAAACAGACGGACTTGTTTAATAGAAAGATAAAGAGATTTTTAGGTTCGGGAATGAACTACATGGAAGCCTATGCTCAGGCTTCATATTCTGTTACAGTACCTGGAACCAGTGAACACCAGCTGGGGCTGGCTTTAGATATCGTTACACCGTCCTATTCCAGTCTCAATGAGGGATATGCTGATACAGATGGTGGAAAATGGCTTTATGAACACTGTATGGAATATGGCTTTATAATGAGATATCCAAAAGGGAAAGAAAATATTACTGGAATAATATTTGAACCTTGGCATTTTAGATATGTTGGAAAGAAATATGCTAAAGAAATATCTGAAATGGGTATCACTCTTGAAGAA
>JAZUFJ010000342.1:0-4858 GCA_045640645.1 Lachnospiraceae bacterium | reverse complement strand
AAATAGAAGAAATTATAAATTATATACATAATAATCTTTCTGAAGAGCTCACCTGTGATTGCATCGCAGATAAGTTTTTCATAAATAAATATCACCTCATGCATAAATTTAAAGAGGAAACAGGCTTTACCCTGCATAATTATATTTTGCAAAAAAGACTGCTTAATGCTGAACGCTTAATTGCGCTTGGTGAAGGCGCAACAAAAGCCGCCCTTGAGAGCGGCTTTAAGGATTATTCTACTTATTATAGAGCTTCTAAAAAATCAAAAGCAGGGGATGGAGCTTTAAACAATTCCGACTGATCACCTTTCAAGGCTTTCAAGATAGGAATATTCGCATCCACAGAAATTCTGCCTGTATAGCCCATATTTCTTGGAGAGTTCAATAGATTTAAGATATCCACCCTTCTTCTTAAAGTCTGATGGCAGAAATTTTACACCATATTCATCGGCGAGAACATTCCCTATTTCATTAAGCTTTGCTGCATTTTTCAGCGGACTGATGGTAAGCGTAGTAACAAAATAATCTAATTTTTTTTCTTTTGCTATCTCCGCCGTTTTCTTTAAACGCAGTCCATAGCAGGCAAAGCAACGTTCTCCGCCCTCTTTAAGATTTTCCATCCCTTTAGACATGGAATAGAACTTCTCGCTTTCATAGTCTATGTCTATCATATCTATATCTGAGGAATATTCTTCGTTCATTTCCCTGATCAATCGTTTTAACTCTGCTTCACGCTTGTAATACTCATCTTCAGGATATATATTGGGATTATAAAATAACACCGTTATCTTAAAATAATCCTTTAGATACCAAAGACAATAGCTGCTACAAGGAGCGCAGCAGCTATGCATTAATAATGTTGGTTTATTATCTTTGTCTATTCTTTCTAAAATCTTATCCAGCTCACGCTGATAATTAATCTTATTTATCTGTCCCATAATTCAATTTTAGTTTCTACCTCTTGATATTAGGTCATAAAGTCATACATAGCCTCATACATGCAAACTTTACGACTCTTCTGGCTCTTGTAGCATTATATAGCCTCATATTTCTCTATAAATTCATCAATAGGTATTGGTCTTGAATAGAAGAAGCCCTGGGCATATATACATCCAATCTCCAAAAGCATCTCTTTCTGTTCAACAGTTTCTACACCTTCACATATCACTCGTACTCCAAGGCCTTCCGCCAGCTCAACAATCTTTCTTAATACCAGCTTACCACTTTCACTTGAACAGGTCTGATCAAGAAAGGCACGGTCAATCTTTATGACATCAAAAGGTATTGTTCTAATAAGGTTAAGAGAAGAATATCCTGATCCAAAATCATCAATAGATATCTCAAGGTTTTGCCTCTTAAGCTCATTCATAACCTCGATCATTCTATCCTGATACTGGAAGAATACTGTTTCAGTAAGCTCTAGCTCTATAAGACCCTTAGGTATTTTATACTTTACAAGAATATCATGTACATTCTTTGTATAATCAATATCATGAAGAAGATATCTTGACTGATTAATAGATACCGGATATACCGGTCTGCCCTCATCCAGCATCTGTCTTAAATACTGGCATATCTTTTCAAACATATAAAAGTCAACTTTTTCAATAAAACCATTTTTTTCAAAAACAGGAATAAATTCACCCGGAGAAACTAGTGAACCATCCTTTTTTCTCCATCTTATAAGAGCTTCTGCTCCACAGATGTGATCCTCCTTCATATTCCATTTTGGCTGAAGGAAAGGTATAAATTCACCATCCTCTAAAGCTCTGTGCATCTTAGACTCTATATTTTCTACCTTTCTGGTCTCATCCATAAGGTCATCTCTATATTCCTGCTGCAGATCTTTCACAGTATTATCAATATTTTTTCGTGCAAGATTCGCTTTATCAATCATTTCAGACAGCAATTCTTTTCTGTCATTTACATGATATACACCACGTTTTACACGCAATGGATAGTTTACAAAAATATTGTCAGCTACCTTTTTTAATCTGTCTTCAATAAATTCAATTCTTGTCACGCCGCGGTCATCATTTATGGAAAGGGATACAAATCTGTCAGCTCCCACTCTGGCAAAGGTTTCATTATAAGCAAACATTTCTCTGCATATCTCTGCAAGAGTCTTTAAAATCGTATCAGCCTTATCATGGCCGTATGCCTCGTTAATATATCTGAAGTTCAATATATCAAAAGAAACTATAGAATATGGTATATCAGGATATTCTCTTAATATTTCCTCTGCTCTTACCATAAAATGATTCTCATTTGGTGCCCCAGTCAAACCATCCTCATAAATCAGCTTTTCCATCTCCAACATATCATTAAACGAGGTTGTCCAAATCAAGTAAACAGTTATGACTACTATTAATATTAACAATACATTAAATAAGATTACGCCGACTGTAAGAGTCTTCTTATACTGAGCAAAATCATCCATATTAGCTGCATATAACACAGCACAACCATCCGATCCTGGCACTTCACAATAAAACAGCTTTGCATTTCCAGCCTTGCATCTTGCATCAATTACTCCAACATTTCCTGTGGATATAGAATCTTTTAGCTGAAGCTCATATATATCCCCTTCAGTTTCATCCAAAAGCCTTTCCCTTAATATGTCATAGAAGTTTCTACCTACCTCTGTTTCATAATTTCCATTATCAGAGGATACAAAAATACCACCTTCACTGTCCATCAGATATGTATCAATGAAGAGATCATAAAAGTTATTCTTTATACTCTTTAACAAGGTGGTATTATCACGCTCTGCTACTATGTATCCAACCAGCATCCCTTTAATAATAACAGGTGATAACATTTTATAATAATCTCTGTTTCCAACATCTAAAAACTGTTCCACATAAAATGTAATATCCTTATTAGGATCAATATTTTCATTTAATTCTGTGGTATCTATATATCTCAGAATACCATTACTTATATATATTGACCCATCACATGTAACATAATAGACCTCATCATAAAGGCCAGAATTTTTCAGGTTACGTAAAGACTGGAAAATATCATCAACAGTAAGATCTGTTTCCATAGCGAAAACCTTAGAAGTAGCTTTTAAAAGAGCTCCCGAATCTACCATGGAGGTCTCTACTACTTCTGCAGCCATTCCTACCTGTGTAGCAAGTGTTTCTACCGTAAGATTCTGGTAGCTTTTCGCGATAAATACTGAAGCTATCAATCCCAATGCAACTATGGCGACAGTAAGAAAACTGCATATAAAAACCAGTTTTTTCATCTTCGCCCTCATAGTAGGATTCTTTTTAAATAAACTTACGTTTTTCTTTTTGTTCACCTTGCTACTCCTTCTTTATAATATTTGCGCTATCAAGTACTATTGTGCTGCCAGAATCAAAGATCTTCTGACTCTGGCAGCATAAAGATTACTACTTATTTAAAGTATGCTACACCAGACTCAAAGATACGCATATCCTGCTCACCATATATATTAATGGCAACATTATCTGCTCTACGTTCAGAATGTCCCATCTTACCAAAGCATCTTCCGTCAGGGCTTAAAATGCCTTCTATAGCCATGTAAGAACCGTTAACGTTCCATTCTTCATCAGTAGTTATATTTCCGTCAACATCACAATACTGTGTTGCAACCTGTCCATTTTCAAAGAGCTTCTTTAGCCATTCATCATTTGCAACGAAGCGTCCCTCACCATGAGAAGCAGGAATAACATATGTTTTCCCAAGCTCTGCTTCCTTTAACCAAGGTGATTTATCTGAAACTACCTTTGTATATACCATCTTTGAAACGTGACGGTTGATAGTATTAAAGGTAAGTGTTGGAGCTTCGTTATCCTGTCCCTTTATCTCTCCATTTGGTACAAGACCAAGCTTTATAAGGGCCTGGAAACCATTACAAATACCAAGAGCAAGACCATCTCTCTCATTTAAAAGCTTCATAACTGCTTCCTTAATTGAAGCGTTCTGGAAAGCTGTAGCAAAGAACTTAGCTGATCCATCAGGCTCATCACCAGCTGAGAAACCGCCAGGGAACATAATAATCTGTGCCTGCTTAATACTATCCTCAAATAATTTTACAGAATCTCTGATATCCTGTGGTGTAAGGTTAGTAAATACCTTTGTTACTACGTTAGCACCTGCTCTTTCAAATGCTTTTGTACTATCGTATTCACAGTTTGTACCTGGGAATACAGGTATGAATACTGTAGGCTTTGCTACCTTGTTCTTGCATACATAAATGCTGTCAGCTTTGTAGAGTTTTGTTTCAATAACATCTGATGCTTTATCAGCCTTTGTAGGGAATACCTTCTCAAGAGGCTTTTTCCATGTTTCAAGAGCATCCTCAATTGATACTGTTACATCTCTGTATTCTATCTCAGCAGCTTCCTTAACCTCACCGATAAGTCTGTAGCTCATATTAAGCTTAGAAACTGCTTCCGGCTTAACCTCTGCTAAAATACATCCAAAGCCTGGAGCGAATATATCCTCTGGCTCAATATTATGCTCTATCTTAACGCCAAGCTTATTACCAAATGCCATCTTAGCTACTGCAGCTGCGATACCCTTACCATCAATAGAATAAGCTGACACAATACTGCCTGCTAATACATCCTTATGGAATTTCTCATACTGTTCCATAACCATTTCATAGTTAGGAAGCTCGTAAGCATCTCTGTCTATTGTAAGGAGAACAAGCTTATTTCCTGCCTTCTTAAGCTCAGGAGTAACCACTTCATTTGCTTTTGCAATATCAACAGCAAATGAAACAAGAGTAGGTGGAACGTCTATATCATTGAAGGTTCCTGACATACTGTCCTTTCCACCAATTGATGGAAGTGAAAAGGCTATCTGTGCTGCATAGGCA
>JAZUFJ010000341.1:0-3223 GCA_045640645.1 Lachnospiraceae bacterium | reverse complement strand
TCTTAAATTGCTGTGCAAAGAATCTCTTATAAAATATCTTCAGCCATTTATGGATAGTATCATCATCATATATATTTTCAAAAGCAATTCTAGCTATTCTATATACCTTTTCAGGAGCATATCCGCATCTTAGCATATAATACAGGAAGAAATCATGAAGCTCATATGGTCCTACCAGCTCTTCTGTTTTCTGTGATATCTCTCCATCCTTCGGTGGTAATAATTCCGGGCTTACCGGAGTATCTAATATATCTTTTAAAACATCTGAAAGCTTTTTATCATCACAGGTATCAGCATAGTATGATACCAAATGTCTGACAAGAGTCTTTGGAACACCGGCATTTACTCCATACATGGACATGTGATCACCATTGTATGTAGCCCATCCTAAAGCAAGCTCTGACATATCTCCTGTACCTATTACCATACCGCCATTTTTATTAGCAAGATCCATCAGCACCTGAGTACGTTCTCTGGCCTGTCCATTTTCAAAGGTAACATCCAATACCTCTGTGCTCTGTCCTATATCTTTAAAATGCTGTAATACAGAGTCTTTTATTACTATCTCCATAGGCGTAGTATTTAAAGCAACCGATAATAGATCTGCATTATTCTTAGTACGTTTTGTAGTACCAAAACATGGCATTGTAACAGATAATATGCCCTTCTTATCTATTCCTGCAAGATCAAAGGCCTTTGCGGTAACCAGCAAAGCCAGGGTGGAATCAAGACCACCGGATATACCGATAACAGCGCATTTACAATTTGTATGCTCCAGTCTTTTTTTCAAACCATAAGCCTGAATAGAGAGTATCTCCTCGCATCTTTCATTACGCTTTACAACATCTCCCGGCACAAATGGCATTGGTGCAAAATACCTTGTAAGCTCTGTATCCTGCATCTTAAGCGATGACTTAATAATAGTGTAGTCTTCTGAAACCTTCACGTCATAGGTGGACATTCTTCTTCGTTCCATCGCTAATCTGTTAACATCTATTTCAGAATAAATATCTTCACAAATGAACCTTTTTGATTCCTTTAATATGCTTCCATTTTCAGCAATAATATTATGACCACTAAATACTATATCCTGGGTAGATTCTCCCTCAGATGCGCTGGAATAAATATACGCTGACACTAATCTGGCGCTGGTCATAGACACAAGATTCCTTCTGTAATCCGCCTTACAAACAGTTTCATTAGACGCTGAAAGATTAACTATAACCGTTGCTCCATTGATTGAATGCACTGTTGAAGGAGGATTAGGTACCCAAAGGTCTTCACATATCTCGCATCCAATAGTCAACCCTTTTACCTTGTCTACCTTTATTAAAACATTCATTCCAAAAGGTACTGTAAAGCCTAATATCTCTACAGGTACAGTTTTTTCTTCTCCCGGAACAAAATATCTTCTCTCATAGAATTCCCCATAATTAGGAATATTCTTTTTAGAGATGAGAGCTATAATCTCTCCATTCTTTATTACAGCTGCAACATTATAAAGCTTATCATTATATTCATAAGGCAGACCAACAAAAATAAAAGCATCCACTCCCTTTGATGCTTCCACACATTTTTCCAAGCCTGACATTGCCTCATCAATAAGCCTTTCCTGCAAGAAAAGATCATTACAGGTATATCCTGTTAAAACCAGCTCAGGAAATACTATTATTTTTGCTTTATTTTCATCTGCTCTTTTTATCCCCTCTATAACCTGTATACTGTTATATTCAGGATCCGCCACCTTTATCTTTGGGCTTAAAGCCGCAACCTTTATAAAACCATGTTTCATGATTATCCCCTTTATACTAATTTCTAATTTAAAAGCCGACCAGATAATTATATTATCCTGTAATCACATGATTTTAAACATATTTCATATGTTAACGTCGGCTATTATGCGCCTATTATTATACTATGTCACTACTATTTATTGCTAGATTTTTTTACTCGTCTTATTTATACAATAATCAGATTACGCTTTTTTGTTATTGTAGGAGGATTGCGAGGCATGCACAAAACATCCTTGAACGATCAGACTGTGCTTTTAGCGCATGCAAAATCCACTCCTTACTAAGACCGATTCGTGAGGCTGTATCCGAACGAATCTTTGGTCTTTGTTAGGAGTTTGCAGGAGCGTTACAGTTGTTCAAGAATGTTTTAGTCAGGTCGAGCAATCTCGTAAAACTGCAATCATTCATAAGCATAAAAAGGGGACGGTTCGAAGAACCGTCCCTCATAAAAGCTTTATTCAATTATAATTACTGAACACTATCTGTTGAGTATACTGCTTCCCAAGCTGCTGTACGTTCGTCAATAATTGCCTGTCCGCCTGATGCAAGGTAATCTTCCATACCTTCATCCCATACAGCGTCAAACTGATCAACTGGAGCTGAAACAGCTGTATCGTAAAGAACGTCTCTCTTTGATGCAAGAGCTTCGCCCATACCATCTTCTGCCTGGATAGGAGCTGTCTTAACGTTAACATCACGTCTGTTATCAGCATCAGCGTACTTAATAGCTACTTCAACGTCTGCTGGATCTACGTTAGCATAGTTATGTGAAGCTGACTTTGTTGTAACTTCTGGGTCAACAAGCTGAAGACCATTACATGTAATAGTATAGTCGATGTTCATACCAGAGTTCTGGATAGCATCACCTGTAGCTGCAATAATTTCAATAGCGCCATCTTCAAGTACGTTATGTGTAACACCTTCGTCACCCTTCTGTAAGTACTCGATATGTTCTGGATCTGAGATCCAATCTAAGTAAAGCATTGAAGCAAGTGGCTCCTTGTTTGTAGCTGGGAAGAAGATCTTTCTGTCGCCTGCTGTAGATGTAACGAATTTTGTATGGTTACCATTAGCATCTTCGAAACAGTCAACTGCAACGTACTTAGCTTCTGGTCCTACAAGTCTTACAAGGTTAGCCTGGATTGAATCTTCACCATTTCTGAAAGGATAATCCCAGTTATGCATGAAAGCACCAACATAACCAGCCTTCATCATATCATCTTCTGTTGTATCTCCTGATCCGTAAAGAGCGAAATCAGTCCAAAGGAGACCTTCGTTATACCACTGGTTAAGTGTTCTGATAGCTTTCTTTGTTCCGTTTTCTGTAAGCTTTCTGTCATCGAAACCATTTATATAGTATTCTTTGTCAGAGATAGCTGGATCGATTTCTGATTCGATAAGAAGAGCTGCTCTCCAGCCTACATCGTATG